>NZ_JBQZGD010000004.1:0-233579 GCF_052691955.1 Myroides sp. TSA_177.3 | reverse complement strand
TCCAAACTTTACACCTCCTTTTTTTAAAAGTATTTTCGATAATTGTCGCAACTCCCTATTATCATTCACGTTACAACTCAAAGTTTTTTTTGACTTTTTCATGGATTAGGATCGTGTGAAGCCGTGATGCTGCTTTTTTTTGCTTTTTTGCCTTTTTGCAAGGGGAATTTTTGAGGGGATGCATCAAACAAAAGAAGGGTTTCTTTTGAAAAAGATGGTTCGAGGAAAGGTTTTCTTTTGAAAAAACATTTCGGACATAGGGGCAAATTGCCATTTGCCCGTACGCATATATAGAGGTAAACGCTTTTTTGCCTTTTTGCAAGAGGTGCTTTTGGAAAATGAATCAGATAAAAGAAGAGTTTCTTTTGAAAAAGGTGATTCGGGCATAGGGCACATTGCCATGTGCCCGTACGGGGGAAAGATATTTTTGTTTTTTGATGCTCTCCTTATATATAGGTAGGGGCACACGGCCATGCGCCCTCTCTAAAAAGAAAAGATATTCTTCAAAAAGAATATCAAGCAACTTCACAAAAACAAAAAAGCAACAAAAAGCTTTCCTCCTCCCCTGTTCTTCTTAATCCTAATAATATATTTTTATCTTTGAACTTCATATTTTTAAACTTTACTTATTATGTATGTAAAAAAAGCTATTGTAGGTACTTTAACTGGTATAACTTTATTTAGTATGTCGTGTAAGCAAAATCCAGATCAAGCTGATGCAAATCCAAATTGGGATGAAAGCAATGCTTTTTTTGCTGAGAGTACACTGCCTTATCAAACAGCCGATTTTGAAAAAATCAAAAACAAAGACTTTAAGCCTGCTATTTTAGAAGGTATGCGTCGTCAAGTAGAAGCCATTGACAAGATTACTGCAAATACAGAAGCTCCGACTTTTGACAATACAATTACAGAATTAGAAAAGTCTAGTGCTTTATTGAAACGCGTGAGTTCTGTTTTTCATTTATTAGTAGGTGCACATACCAATGATGAGATTAAAGCTATCAACCAAGAATTATCTCCAAAGTTTGCCTCACATAATGATGGGATCTACCTTAATGATGCTCTTTTTCAAAGAGTAAAACAATTACATGATCAACAAGCGTCTTTGGGGTTAACGAGTGAACAAGCACGTGTACTTGATGTATACTATCAAGAATTTGTTCGTTCTGGGGCTAACTTAAAACCGGAACAAAAAGAAACACTGAAAAAATTGAATCAGGAATTAGCTTCACTTACCACAAAATTTGGAGATCAATTATTAGCTGCTACTAAATCTGGAAGTGTTATATTCACTAAAGAGGAATTAGATGGATTGAGTGAATCTGAACTAGAAGCATTCAAACAGGAAGATGGAACATACGCTATTCCTTTAAATAATACAACGCAACAACCAATTGCTGCTTCTTTACACAAAAAAGAATCACGCAAAAAGTTATTTGATGCAGGTTGGAATCGCACAGAAAAAGGAGATGACAATGATACTAGAGAGACTTTAATTACGATTGCAAAGAAACGTGCAGAAAAAGCGGAATTATTAGGTTTCAAAAACTATGCGGAATGGAGCCTACAAGGAAGTATGGCGAACAAACCAGATCAGGCAAAAAAATTAATGGATCAATTAAGCCCTTATGCTGTTGGTTCAGCTACACAAGAGGCGAAAGAAATCCAAGACTTAATCAACAAAGAAGCTGATCCGTTTACTTTGACTGCAGCTGATTGGGATTATTATGCTGAAAAAATTAGAGAACAGAAATATGCGTTGAATCTAAATGAAGTAAAACCATACTTCGAGATGAATGCTGTATTGGAACAGGGTGTTTTCTATATGGCTGAAAAACTATACGGAATTACATTCCACGAACGCAAGGATATTCCTGTTTGGCAAGAGGATGTACGTGTTTTTGAAATTTTCAATGAAGATAAAAGTCCGATTGGATTATTTTACGTTGACTTTTATGCACGTGAATCAAAACGCGGAGGTGCATGGATGAGTAATATCGTAACGCAATCGAAATTATTAAACCAAGCTCCTGTTGTTTACAATGTTTGTAACTACCAGAAACCTGCTGCAGGTCAACCGACACTTTTATCTCCAGATGAAGTAATCACTATGTTCCATGAATTTGGACATGGACTTCATGGATTCCTATCAGATGTAACCTATCCAACTGTTGCTGGTACAAGTGTATCACGTGATTTTGTCGAATTGCCATCACAGTTCCATGAGCATTTTGCTTTTTTACCTGAGGTATTAACAAACTATGCAAAGCACTATAAAACAGGAGAGGTAATTCCAGAGAGTTTAATTGCGAAGATGAAAGCGGCTCAAAACTTTAATATTGGGTATGGCCTAACTGAAATTTTAAGTGCTTCTCTATTGGATATGGAATGGCATACGATTTCTTCTACAGCTGATATTAAGGATGTAGCTACATTTGAACAAGAAGCTTTAGCAAAATACGGCATTAATCTAGCTACAGTACCCCCAAGATACCGCTCTTCATTCTTCAATCACGTATTTGGAGGAGGCTACGCAGCAGGATATTATTCATACACTTGGGCCGAAACACTAGACAATGATGCTTTCCAATGGTTGATGGACAACGGCGGAATGAACCGTAAAAATGGTCAAATCTTCAGAGATAAGATTTTATCAAAAGGAAACACAAAACCATCAGATGAAATGTATCGCGAGTTTAGAGGAAAAGATGCTACCATTGATGCTTATTTAAAAATGAAAGGGTTTGATCAAAAAACCACTTTTAAAAACAACAATAAATTAGATGCTAAAATCTAACAAAAAAAGTCAGAGCGATTTGCTCTGACTTTTTTTTATTTTGTAACTTCTTTGAAGCTATCAACCATTTTATTTATTTGCTCTTGATTCTTGTCTTTGTATTCTTTTAAAGTCCAAACCAATACTTGATAGTAATCTTCTTTTCCTTCAAAAGCAGCAAACTTATAATAAACATCTAATCCTCCAATTCTCGCTGTAAAATCAGCTACTCTTGCAGGCAAGTTATGAATTGGACGATCTTGAAGTTTCAATTCGCTTGGCTCAAGTTGTTCTAATGTAGAAGTCAAATATTCCAGTGTTGTACTTGAAAACTGAGTGAATATATCTTCTCCTTCTCCTGTTGTTGCTTTGAATAACTCATCAATCTCATTTTTATTTTCTTTAATGACGATCATATAAAGTTCTTCTTGTACATTTTGCAATTGAAGAGTTGCATCTCCATTTAGTCCTCTAGTCTTTTGCATAGTGCTGGGAACTTCAACACTAAATTTATCATCATGTACAATTTCCGTATAAGCGGTTTTATTATTACATCCCACCAATACCGTAAGAAGAAGTACTAAGGTTCCAATTTTCTTGATCATATGTATTTTGATTTAGTCCAACAAAAATACATACAAAATTAAGATTGTTCCAAATTTTGCATGACTTCTGCAAATAGTTGCATGCTGTACTTGCGCTTGTCATAATCATAGATTGGTGTTGTGATCATTAGTTCATCCACTTCTAGTACTTCACAGAAGCGATTGAGTTCTGGCAGCATCTCTTCTTTCGTTCCAATAAAAGAACAAGCGGTCATATTGTAAACCGCAGCCTCCTCTTGTACATTCCAGATTCCTTGCATAGATTCGATAGGTGGTTGTAAAGGTTTTCTATCATTTCTGATAATTCCCAAAAACATGCGATAAAAAGAAGTCGCTAATTTTTCAGCTTCATGTGCAGAGTCCGCTAAAATAGCATTGACACAAGGCATAAAGTACGGTTTATCTAATTGCGCTGAAGGTTTAAAATTATTTCTATAGATTTTACCAGCCATTTGAATCTGATCAGGAGCAAAATGACTAGCAAAAGCATAAGGCAATCCCAATTCGGCAGCCAAATATGCGCTATCCGTACTCGATCCCAAAATCCAAAACGGAATATCCAATCCTTCTCCAGGAAAGGCTCTTACTTTTGCTTCAGCATTAGAGGCACTAAAAAACGTTTTTAATTCTTGAATTTGCTGTGGAAAGAAATTGGCACTCATCGTATCATTTCTTCTCAACGCCATTGCGGTGAGCTGATCTGTACCTGGCGCTCTTCCCAATCCTAAGTCAATTCTATTGGGATACAATGATTCCAAAGTACCAAATTGCTCCGCAATGACCAAAGGAGGGTGATTGGGTAACATAATCCCCCCGGATCCCACGCGTATTTTTTCTGTTCCTCCTGCGATATAACCAATCAGAACTGAAGTAGCTGAACTTGCAATATGCGGCATATTGTGATGTTCAGCTACCCAAAAACGAGTATAATTGAGTTGCTCGGCATGTTGAGCGGTAACTAAGACATTGTTTAATGTTTCTTTCGTCGATTTTTCGGCGCCAATAACGGCTAAATCGAGGAAAGAATAGGCTATATTTTTATTCATAATACTTAATCTGGTGAATTAGTTTTTGTAAGCTATTAAAGTAATCAATAAAAAAAGAATACACTAATCCAATAGAAATAGTTTAACATTTCGAAATCCCAAAGCTGCTACTCCCCATAAAAAAAGCCCCTTCTTAAGGAAGAGGCCTTGTATTTTTATCGAATTGTAATCGTACAATTAGAAAGATCATCAATAATAGCTAAGGATTCAACGCGAACACCTTTTTCTTCTAGCAACTTTCGTCCTTCTTGAAAAGCTTTTTCAATGATAAAGCCCATTCCAACTAAAGTAGCTCCAGATTGTTCGATCAAATCTAATACTCCTACAGCAGCATTTCCATATGCTAGGAAGTCATCTACAAAAAGTACGTGATCATCAGGAGTTAGAAAATCATTGCTAATCACTACATCATACGTTCTATCTTTTGTAAAAGAGTGGATTTGCGTGTGCAACATATGCTCCATCGTACTAGGTTTCTTTTTCTTTGCAAATACCACAGGAAGATTGAGCAAATATCCTGTCATGATCGCAGGTGCGATTCCACTTGCTTCAATGGTCATAATCTTGTTTACTTTAGTTCCTGCAAATCGACGGACAAACTCTACTCCAATAGACTTCATTAAAACAGGGTCCATTTGGTGATTGATAAAGCTATCTACTTTTAAAATTCCTCCTTCAAAACATCTACCATCTTGAAGAATTCGTTGACGTAATAATTCCATTATTTTGTGTGTTGTCTATGAATAAATAAAGGAGATCAATTTGAATCTCCTTTTTGGGGTAATATAATTACGCGAAGTTAAAATAATATAAACTCGTTTACAAAATTCATAAACTCATTTTTAACAATAGACCTAACTTAAAACTCACTTCTTCCCTTTTAATACAACAAAAGGTCGAATTACTTTATTACCTACTTTATCTAATGTATTTTCAATATACTGCCAACGTTCTACATGGCTATAACCTATATTAGTCATAATTCGGATTAACCATTCTGTTCGATAAAAATGAAAAACATCTTCTTTAGCAAATGGTTGTTGTTGCGCGAAATCTTCTCGTATATACGACAGTGCTATACTTCCTCCAGGTTTAAGCACGCGATAAATCTCTGTAAAATACTTAACTGGATCCTTCCAGAAATAAACTGTATTTACGGAAAAACAATGATTAAAAAACTTATCTGGATAAGAAAGTGTGTTTAATTCTTCTGACAATTGCAATTCTATTTTTTCTTGGCTCAACGATTCCTTTACTTTCATCGCCATTTCTAACATTAAGCTAGAAATTTCTACGCCATAATACTGAAGATCTTGAGCAGTTGAAAAAATGTAAGGCAAATGTTTGGCACTGCCAAATCCAATTTCTAAGACAATATCTTCCTGGTGCAGTTGCAACCGATCTATCGTTTTGTAAATCATGTTGCTATTTGATTTAAACATTACTTCTGCCAACTCTTCACCTGCCTGTCCAGAAGGGCATCGCAGTTGATTTGCTACCTCATTTAAATCTAAATTACTCATTCCTTTTAATTTTGTCCAAATATAGTTATTTAGAATGAGTCCACATAATATATCGTCATATTATTTTTCAGTTACTCCACTAAAAAAGAAGGATTTGAAAACGAAAAACCCCGAAAGATCATTTCGGGGTTTTCCTAACAAAAATAAACTAACAACTCAATAAAGAACAAATACAAAAAGCTATTTGCCATTCGATTGAATTCAACATATAGAGTGCGACAACTAACCTCTATATACTCTTAACTATTTTTTATCTCAATAGAGCATATTCAAATTTTGGGTATCCACGATCTCCTTTTTCATTGAAGAAATCTAGCATTCTCATTTTATAATAATTCCCTTTTGCATCTTTGATTACATAAAAGACATTTTTATACAACACTTTTGCATTTGCTACTTCTCTCCATGTACCACCTATTGTAGTAAAATCGTTGGATAATGCGCTTTCATCTACACTTTGTAGATTATAAGCTTTATAGAAATTCTTATCACCTGCTGGTATAGTTACTTTATACGCTTTTACACCACCATAACTATTCTGTACAATAAAGTCAGAGTATCCATATGATCCTTTTGGATCTCCAGCCTGATCTACTTTATTTGTAAAGACCGTAAAGTTTAAATCCCATTTTGCTTTACTTGGCTCAACTTGTACGATACTATTTGTATTGAAGCTATAGAAGGTAAAATTAAATCCAGGTGATTTTGGTATCATTACCTCTTTATGCGTACTATCATTGATATCTGCATACTGCAATAGATAACCGCCTTCACGTTTTAGGATACGTACTTTTTTCCAACCGCGTTCTTTACCTGTCACTAAAACCGATCCTGGTTCAACGGCATCCATTCCTGGATCAAAGCCCATATTAACCAAATACACTTTGTTATTTGCATCAATATCTGAAATTGCGTGAATCGCCGTTTTAGAAGGATCTCCCGATGGGTCATCAATATATTCTAAATTCGCTGGATCAAAAGTTCCGATTTTCACTACATTTTTCATCTCGCGAATCGTATTATCGTCGCGTACATCATCGATTGTATTCACTCCTTTGATTGTACCCGCAGCCATATATACTGAACCATTCAAACGAACTCTAAATTCATTTCCACTATCAAAGGCTAAATCCCATGAATTGCGTTTCACTTCATACATTGCTTTTCCACCTAGATCAACATAAACCTGATTTGGTTGTGTTGGACCACCAACATTCGGTGCCATAATTCCACCCAATGAAGTGTCAAAACTAATCATCATGACATTATACCCTTGGATTTTTGGTGTCTTCTCGCTATAATTTACTTTTTCGATATTGAACTGAATGGTCTTGTCCATTCGATCATATGGAAAAATTAAATTTTCGAAGGTAAACGATGTACTTTTCATTCCTTTAGAAAAAGGAACAACTAATTTATGATTGGCTGCTGCTGGTACGGTAGCAAAATCTACCCCATATATAGCCTTACTAGGAATAATCTGAATTTCAATACTTCCTTCTCCCTGTGCCATTTCAGAAAAAACTAACTCCACTTGACGCGTTGTTTCAATTTCTCTATAAGGAATAGAAGGGTCATCAAAAGCTACAATGAAATCGCGAACATCACTATTTCCATTATTAGAATCTTTCTCACATGAACTGAAAAAAACAAGTGCAACAATTGCAATAACAAGTTTTCCTAATTTATACTTCTTCATAATTAAAATCCTAATTTATATTGTAACTTAATAAAGAAGCTTGTTCCATATCCAATTGGATTTGTTGTTGAGCCTCCTGCGTGTGCTGTAGCTCCACTCGTTGTTGAGCGAATATCTTTGATATCAAATAGGTTTCTCACTCCTACTGTTGCATACAACATATTTTTGAAGAACGGTTGTCTTACACTAAAGTCTAACCAAGAATAACTTTCTTGTTTTCCTTTTGCATAATACTCACCAAATTCATCCGATCCTTTTTTGAAACGTTCCTCTTCTCCATTAAATTTATAGTATAAAGAAAAATTAGTTCCCGTTTTCTCCAAACGATAATTGATGTTTGCAGTTACTTCAGGAGTATATAAATACTTATCTGTTCCTTTAGGTGCTTTGTGAATTTCTTGAGAAACTCCTGACATGGTAAAACCAAGTCCAAAATCAAAAGAATTCCAGCTTAATTGACTCAAGAACGTTGCTCCAATGTTGCGGTATAAATCTGTATTCTCATAAATGAATTTCAATCCATCTGGATTTACAACTTCAATTAAATCAATCTTATCCGAAACCTCTAAATAACGACCTGTTAAACTGTTACTCAATTCTATATTATCTCCCAATGAAAACGTTTTCTTAAAGTTTAGAAATAACGTTTTTCCTTTTTCTGGCTTTAAATTTTCGTTCCCTTGTAAATCGTGATTCACATCGACAAAGTAGGTATACAATTCTTCATAATTTGGCAAACGAGGAGAAGTACCAATTGTACCGCGAATCTCGTAATCACCTGGAAGAACGTATTTCAATACCAAGCTCATAGCATGTTGGCTGTCAAATGTATTTGAAGTCATCAAGCGATACCCTGGACGCACCATCAAGCGCGGTAAAACATTGATTTCAGAGGAAGCGTAAAAATCATAGCTTCCCAATGCTTTTTTCTGTGGATTTTCAGCTAGCTGTTCTGACATGGCAGAATAACCATTCGTATAGGCTATCTCGTATCCTACTTGAAATTTCGCTGCATCTAATTTGATAAAGTCACTAAACGTACCTCTTGAGAAAAACACTTCTCTACTTTCACTTTTAAATGAGCTTTTATCAAATTTTTCATCGTACATAATACGATATCTATATTTATTGGTCTCTCTTTCTTGTTTTTGATAAGAGAAAGATAAATCAAATCGCAACCAATCATTCCAATTTCCAGAAGTATTCAATACATTCGACCAACGTTGTGTATTCAAAATACGGTCTACGGCTACTGGATTAATTGTTTCAAAGATTGGATCTTCATTAATATTGAACAATTTAGCATAGTCTTTCATGCGCTCATCAAAGTATTCAAACTTATAATACACACGATAAGATTTATGGTGATAGTTTAAAAAACCTTTTACGTTATTCTGATTTTTTGGCAACCACTCATGTCCTCTTTTATCTTCATCACCATAGTAGGTAAATCCTTTTCTATCGTCATACCATCCTTTAAAATCATTATGCGTATAGGAGATACTAGCATATAAATTATCATTGATATTATGTCCCACAGTAATACCCTGAATATGCTTCCCTTTATTCTTTAGGTCATATTCACTTCCTACAGTTTCTTCTTGTACAAAGAAATTGACATTCCAATCGTTGATGTTATTCTTTTTGGTGATGATATTGATAATTCCCGTTACTGCATTAGCACCATAGTCAACCCCCATTGCTCCTTCAACGATTTCAATCTGTTCAATATCGTCAAGATTGATTTGCGTTAAGTCCGTATTATTCCCGAATCCTTCATCTGAAATCATCGGTACATTATCAATAAGAATGGTAAAATATTGGGCGTCTAGACCAAACATTTTAACGGTTGAACGACCTGTACCTGCATTAGGTAAAATAGAAATATTCATTACTTGATTTAAAGCATCCGCTAAAGTAACAGCGCCTAAATTTTCAATTCTTTGCCTATTTAGAACAGTTACGTTGTTGACAGCTTTATTGATCGACTGAGGATTATATTGACCTGAAATTACAATTTCTTCCAACTTTTGGTCTGGCTCTTTGATCGTATCATTTGTTTGAGCAACTACAGTCGAACTTAAAGTAAGTAAGGTACCTGTTGCAAGCAGTAGTGAACGTTTCATTTATATGTAAAGTCTTTTATTTAGATAGATTCTTAATTGCAAAGATAAGAAAATATATTATTTAAATTGATTTTAAATAATATATTTTTAATAAAAAAAGCGAAGTTAACAACTTCGCTTTTCAATCTATACGCTGAGCTTCTAGTTTTTAGGTAAGAACACTTCTGCCATCATGCATCTTGCACTTCCACCACCACATGCTTCAATAGTATCTAAGCTGCTGTGTAGAATTTTTGCGTGTTTTTCAAGTGTTTTAATCTGTCCATCTGTTAAGCTATTATAAGCTTGTGTAGACATCACCAAGTATTTTTCGTCATTTGCACCTAATACTTGTAACATATTACCTGCAAAATTGTTTACTTGATCTTCTGTAATAAGAACAACTTCTTTTCCAGATTCTTTTAAGTGATTCAAGACAATTTTTCTTTCTTGTTTATCATCAATTGTATCAGCACAAATAACGGCGAATGTATCCCCTAAACACATCATTACATTGGTGTGGTAGATATTTTTACGCTCCCCATCAACGGTTTGGAATGCTTCAAAGATAACAGGGTTCATTTCAAAATCTTCACAAAACTCAATCACTAAACCTTCATCTGCACGTGGAGATAAAGCACAATAAGCGATTTCATTGGTTCTGTCTAATAAAAGGTTTCCTGTTCCTTCTAAAAACAAATCGTCTTCTTCCGCAGACGTATAATCCCAAATATCGTTGATTTCAAATCCTTGTTCCTCTAAAATATCCAAGATATCTTCGCGTCTTTCTAATCGTCTATTTTCAGCAAACATAGGATACAAAACAACTTCTCCAGATTCGTGGAAAGAGATCCAGTTGTTTGGAAAAATACTATCTGGTGTATCCGGATCTACTGTATCATCTACTACCGTAACATGTACTCCTACAGCGCGTAACTTTTCAACGAAAGCATCAAATTCTTGTTGTGCTTTTGCATTTACTGTTGCTGGAGTTAAATTGTCTAAAACCTTTTGGTAATAGTTATTCACTGCTGTTTGCTCATTCATACGAAAAGCAACAGGACGAATCATCAGAATATTATTTGTTATCTGTTTCATACTATTCAAATTAATCTCTTATTAAAGGCAGTGTAGAACATCTCAATAAACCTTCTTGTTTTGCAATTTCGGCATATGGGATTTCCTCTACTGTAATATTATGGTTTCTTAACCAATTGTTCAAACGCGTAAAGTTTCGTTCTGATACAACAACGTCTGGAGCGATAGAGAAGATATTTGAATTCATGTGATACATTTCTTCTCTTGTAATTTGGAACAAATTCGCTTCACCAAAGATATCAACTAAATATTGATATTCCTTCTCATCATAAAAACCTCCTTTATAGATAATTGCTTTATCCAAACCTACAGGTTGGAAACAACAATCTAAATGTAGGGCATTGTCTCTTGGTTCTACTTTTGATTTTACTAAATCAAAGCTCTTGATTATCTTATTTGGAAATAATTCACGGATAAATTCAACGCCTAATTCGTTGGTACGAGCAGTAATATAATTGCGATAATCTGGACGTTTGTATGATCCAATAAAGATATGATCGTTCCACAACATTACATCACCACCTTCGAAATGCATTTCCTCTGGTGCGGATATAATATCGTTGGGATTTATTTGGTCTAAAACGTAGTTTATAGCGTCTAATTCTCTGTCTCGATCGGGAAGTATATTGGCTTTGATAAATTTATTATCAATCACGAATCCAATGTCTCGAGTAAAGATTTGATTGTAGTCTTCAATAATTTCAGGTCGATATACCTTTACCTCGTATTTTTCAAAAACCTGATTAAAAGCTTCCATCTCACGTACCATATCAGCTTCAACTGGATAGGTACCAGCTTTGATATGTTCCAGTGATTTCGGATCATAAGCTTCTTCAATTGTTGGGGTGGGTCCATTACTAACGGCAGTGCCTAGGACCACAGCCCGCAAACGAGAGGTTTCATTTTTTACATTTAATTGTAACATATGCTGTCATTTTGTACAAATATAGTAAAACCCCTTTTGATAAAAAGTTGTTTTTGTGTGTTTTTACTTTTTTCTAGCGGTATGATGAAAGTAAGCATAATCTTGTTAGGCATTCATCAAAATAACCATCCACTAAGATCAGTAATTTCCAAACCTCCTATCACTCAAAATCAATAAAAAAAGGAAATGATTGCTCATTTCCTTTTCTATTTTATGCTGGACAGCAAATTATTTTCTTTGGTCCATTGGAACAAATTCTCTTAAAGGTTCTCCAACATACAATTGACGTGGACGTCCGATAGGTTCTTTGTTGATTCTCATTTCTTTCCATTGTGCGATCCATCCTGGTAAACGACCGATAGCAAACATTACTGTAAACATCTCTGTTGGGATACCTAATGCTCTGTAGATAATTCCAGAGTAGAAATCTACGTTTGGATATAAGTGACGATCCACGAAGTAAGGATCTTTTAATGCTGCTGCTTCTAATTGTTTAGCAATATCTAAAACAGGATCATCAACTCCTAATTTAGCTAATACTTCATCTGCAGCTTTTTTAATGATACGTGCTCTTGGATCGAAGTTTTTGTAAACGCGGTGACCGAATCCCATTAAACGGAACGGATCATCTTTGTCTTTTGCTTTGTTGATGTATTTCTCAACATCACCACCATCATTTTGGATTGCTTCTAACATCTCAAGTACTGCTTGGTTAGCACCACCGTGAAGTGGTCCCCAAAGTGCAGATACTCCAGCTGAAATTGAAGCGAATAATCCAGCATGCGATGAACCTACCATTCTTACTGTAGCAGTAGAACAGTTTTGTTCGTGATCAGCATGTAATATAAATAATTTATCTACTGCATTTTTAACAACTGGATCCATTTCATATGGTTCAGTTGGCAAAGCAAACATTAACTGTAAGAAACTATCTACATAACTTTTTGTGTTATCATAATAGTTCAATGGGTATCCTTTTGCTTTTCTATATGTCCATGTTGCAATAACTAAGAATTTACTCATCGTTTTGCACACAGCTTCATATAAACTCTTTTCACAGTCTGCATCAACAACTTTTGGGTTAAAAGCAGTTAGTGCGCTTGTTAAAGAAGCTAATACACCCATTGGGTGTGCTGTTTTCGGGAATCCGTCAATGATATTTTTCATTTCTTCGTTTACTAACGAATACTTGCGAATATCTTTTTCAAATTGAGTTAATTGCTCTTGCGTTGGTAACTCTCCGAAAATAATTAAATAAGAAACTTCTAAAAAGTTAGATTTAGCAGCAAGGTCCTCGATTGAATAGCCTCTATATCTTAAAATTCCTTGTTCTCCATCTAGGAAAGTAATTGCACTTTGGCATGAACCAGAATTTTTATACCCTGGATCTAAAGTGATAGCCCCTGTTAAAGCACGTAATTTTAAGATATCAATTGCTACTTCGTTTTCAGTACCAACTAATACTGGCAGTTCGTGTCTTTGACCATCAACTTCTATAAAAGCTGTTTTAGACATATTGTTATTTTTTATTTACTTTTTATTTATATAATTAAAACATTTAAAATGTTTTTTGCAGTTGGAAAGATAAGAAATATTATGCTTACATACAAGATATAAAAGCTAATAATAATCATTGATTCACAACATTTTCGGTACTATTTCTATAAAAATATATTGTTAGAAACAATTGTATTTCAATCTACAATATACTATTAAAAAAATAATAAATAAGTAGATTTTTTACAAAAAAAGCTCCAACATGATAAGTTGGAGCTTTTTTATTAATTTGATAAAATTAGTTGATTTTAAATGCCTTTTCTTGTGGATAATAAGCAACATCTCCCAATTCTTCCTCAATACGAAGCAATTGGTTGTATTTTGCCATACGATCTGAACGCGAAGCAGAACCTGTTTTAATTTGGCCACAGTTTAAAGCTACTGCTAAATCTGCAATTGTACTATCTTCAGTTTCTCCTGAACGGTGTGACATTACAGAAGTATATCCAGCGTTTTTCGCCATATTAACTGCTGCAATCGTTTCTGTCAACGTTCCAATTTGATTTACTTTAATTAGAATTGAATTTCCAATACCTTCATTGATTCCTCTTTCTAAACGCGTAACATTCGTTACGAATAAATCATCTCCTACTAATTGTACTTTATCTCCGATTTTCTCTGTCAAGTATTTCCATCCTTCCCAATCATCTTCATGCATTCCATCTTCAATAGAGATAATAGGGTATTTAGCAGCTAATTCAGCTAAATAGTCCGCTTGCTCTTGTGAACTGCGTACTTTACCTAAATCACCTTCAAATTTAGTATAATCGTATTTTCCATTTACATAGAATTCAGAAGCTGCACAGTCTAAAGCTAGCATGATTTCATCACCGAAACGGTATCCAGCATTCTCTACTGCTACTTTAATAGAATCTAAAGCATCTTCCGTTCCTTTTAACGTTGGAGCGAATCCTCCTTCATCACCAACAGCAGTACTTAGCTGTCTGTCGTGTAATACTTTTTTCAAGTGATGGAAAATTTCTGTTCCCATTTGCATTGCGTGTAAAAACGTGATTGCTTTTACAGGCATAATCATAAACTCTTGGAATGCGATAGGAGCATCCGAGTGAGATCCACCATTGATAATATTCATCATGGGTACAGGCAACGTATTTGCAGAAACACCACCTACATAACGATATAAAGGCATCCCCAATTCAGCAGCAGCAGCTTTAGCAACAGCTAAAGAAACTCCAAGAATTGCGTTAGCACCTAAATTTCCTTTATTTGGTGTACCATCTAAGTCAATCATCAACTGATCGATATAGTTTTGTTCAAATACGCTTAAACCTACAATATTTTCAGCAATAATCGTGTTCACGTTTTCAACAGCTTTTAAAACGCCTTTACCCATAAAAGCTTTTCCACCGTCTCTTAATTCGACAGCTTCGTGCTCTCCTGTAGAAGCTCCTGATGGAACAGCAGCTCTTCCTAAACTTCCATTACTTGTAATCACATCAACTTCAACAGTTGGATTACCTCTAGAATCTAAAATTTGACGTGCGTGAACGCTTAAAATTGTACTCATAATTAAAGTGTGTGTTATTAATTAGTCTAAGCTATCTGTGGTAGATGACCGTTGACTATTGTGTTGTGTATTTTACTTTTTCAAATCCTTTTAGCAAGAAAAGGAGGTTTTAATTTTTACTCATATTCGAAACGAAATCGTCGAATAAATATCTTGAATCGTGTGGTCCAGGACTAGATTCTGGGTGGTACTGAACTGAGAAAACAGCTTTGTTTTTCATGCGAACACCAGCCACGGTTTGGTCATTTAAATGCAAATGTGAAATTTCTAACGTTGGGTGGTTTGTCAACTCCTCTTTAATCACAGCAAATCCATGATTTTGAGATGTAATTTCACCCTTACCAGTCAATACATTTAATACTGGGTGGTTTACTCCTCTATGTCCACTGAACATTTTGTAAGTACCTACACCTTGAGATAAACAGATTAACTGATGCCCTAAACAAATACCAAAAACAGGTAAATTTCCTTCTACAACTTGTTTAACTACCGTTAATACTCCTTTATCAGCTAAAGCTTGTGGATCACCAGGCCCGTTAGATAAGAAGATTCCGTTTGGATTGAAAGCCAATAAGTCTTCATACGAACTATTGTATGGAAATACTTGGATATAGCAATCACGCTCCGCTAAACAACGTAAGATATTTGTTTTGATACCAAGATCTAAAACAGATACACGGTATTTACTTTCAGGGTTACCATAAAAATAAGGTTCTTTTGTTGAAACCACAGAAGAAAGTTCTAATCCTTCCATAGAAGGCACTTCCTTCAATAAAGTTTTTAGTTCTTCAACTGATTTACCATCTGTGCTCAAAACTGCGTTCATCGCACCATTGTCACGGATATAAGCAGTCAAAGCTCTTGTATCCACATCCGAGATAGCAACTAATTGATGTGCATCAAAATAATCGTATAAACTACCATCTGCACCAGGGCGAGAATATTCGTAGCTAAAATTCTTACATACTAATCCAGCAATCTTGATTCCATCAGAATCTACTTCATCTGCATTAACTCCGTAGTTACCGATATGAGGATTAGTAGAAAGCATAATTTGTCCGTAGTATGACGGATCAGTAAATACTTCTTGATACCCTGTCATTCCAGTATTAAAGCAAATTTCACCAAAAGCTGTTCCTTTAATACCAATTGATTTCCCATAAAAAACGGTGCCATCTGCTAAAACAATGATACCGTCTTCTTTTCTTTTATATTCCATGTGTAAGTTGTATTGTAGTGATGCAAAAATAAAGCAAAAAAAAGGACATTCTAAAAAGAATGTCCTTTTAATTTTATAATGAAAACATATATAATGAATTATTATTCATTTGTTTCTGTTTCAGTTGTAGTAGCTTCAGCTTGAGGAGCGTCAACAGTTTCAGCTTTCTTTCTACCTCTACGAGTAGTTTTCTTAGCTTCTTTCTTAGCTACATTGTAGATTTCGTTGAAGTCAACGAATTCAATCATAGCCATATCAGCGTTATCTCCTAAACGGTTACCTAACTTGATGATACGTGTATATCCTCCTGGACGATCACCAACTTTTTGAGCAACCTCTCTGAACAATTCAGTAACAGCTTCTTTGCTTCTCAAGTAAGAGAAAACAACACGACGATTATGAGTATCGTCAGTTTTAGATTTAGTTACTAAAGGTTCAATATATTGTTTTAATGCTTTTGCTTTAGCTACAGTAGTATTGATACGCTTGTGCTCAATCAAAGAACAAGCCATATTAGCTAACATAGAATTTCTATGTCCAGCTTTTCTACCTAAGTGATTTATTTTTTTTCCGTGTCTCATTGCGTTATCGAATTTAGACTTTAGCGGTCTAGATTATTCTTTATCTAATTTGTATTTTGATAGATCCATACCAAAATTTAATCCTTTCACAGCAACTAATTCTTCTAATTCAGATAATGACTTCTTACCGAAGTTTCTGAATTTCATCAAATCGTTTTTGTTGAAAGATACTAAATCTCCTAATGTATCTACTTCAGCCGCCTTTAAACAATTTAACGCTCGAACTGAAAGATCTAAATCTACCAATTTAGTTTTTAGAAGCTGTCTCATATGCAATGATTCTTCATCGTATGATTCAGTTTGAGCAATTTCATCAGCCTCTAAAGTAATTCTCTCGTCTGAGAACAGCATAAAATGATGAATCAATGTTTTAGCTGCTTCTGTTAAGGCGTCTTTTGGATGAATAGAACCGTCTGTAGTGATATCAAAAACTAACTTTTCGTAGTCAGTTTTTTGCTCCACACGGTAATTTTCTATAGCATACTTAACGTTCTTAACTGGAGTATAAATCGAATCTGTGAAAATTGTTCCGATTGGTGCATTTGGTTTTCTATTCTCCTCTGCAGCAACGTAACCTCTACCCTTTTCGATTGTTAAATCCATTGTAATACTTACACTGCTTTCGCAATTGAAGATAACTAACTCCGGATTTAATACTTGGAAATTAGAAATATACTTCTGGAAATCCCCAGCAGTCATTTGTTCTTTCCCTGAAAAAGTGATACTTACAGATTCATTATCTATATCTTCCACCTGACGTTTAAAACGTACTTGCTTAAGGTTAAGGATAATTTCAGTAACATCCTCAACAACACCAGCGATGGTAGAAAATTCGTGATCAACTCCTTCGATACGTACTGAAGTAATAGCATACCCCTCTAACGAAGACAGAAGTACTCTTCTCAATGCATTACCAATAGTCAATCCATATCCCGGTTCTAAAGGTCTAAATTCGAATTTACCTCTAAAATCGGTCGAATCAATCATGATAACTTTATCGGGCTTTTGAAAATTAAATATTGCCATATTTGTTTCGACTGAATGTCAATTATTATTTGTTGTACAACTCTACGATTAACTGTTCTTTGATGTTTTCTGGAACTTGAAGTCTTTGAGGTACAGCAACGAAAGTACCTTCTAAAGTTTCAGGATTCCAAGTAATCCATTCGTAAACAGAACTAGAATTAGATAACGAACGTTCGATAACTTCTAAAGATTTAGATTTTTCACGAACAGCAACTTTATCACCAGCTTTTAATTGGTAAGAAGGAATATTCACTACTTCACCGTTCACTGTGATATGTCTGTGAGAAACTACTTGACGTGCAGCTCTACGAGAAGGAGCAATTCCCATTCTGTAAACTACGTTATCTAATCTCGATTCACACAATTGAATCAATACCTCACCAGTAACTCCACGAGCAGCCGCAGCTTTCTTGTAAATATTACGGAATTGCTTTTCTAAGATACCGTATGTGTATTTTGCTTTTTGTTTCTCCATTAACTGGATAGCATATTCAGATTTTTTAGCTCTTTTTTTAGCTAATCCGTGCTGTCCTGGAGGGTAGTTTCTTTTTTCGAATGATTTATCATCTCCGAAAATAGCTTCGCCGAATTTACGAGCGATTTTTGTTTGTGGACCAGTATATCTTGCCATTTTTCAAAATAAAAAAAAGGTAGGGATTATGAATTCAGGTCACTTTCCTCCGATAATCTATCCTACCTTTGGTTATACTATAAATTAAACTCTTCTTCTCTTAGGAGGACGACATCCGTTGTGTGGGATTGGAGTAATATCGATAATCTCAGTTACTTCGATTCCACCATTATGTAAAGATCTGATTGCAGATTCTCTTCCGTTCCCTGGACCTTTTACATAAACTTTTACTTTTTTCAATCCTGCCTCAAGTGCAACTCTACCACAATCTTCAGCAGCCATCTGAGCAGCATACGGAGTGTTCTTTTTAGAACCTCTGAATCCCATTTTACCTGCAGACGACCAAGAGATTACTTCACCTTTCTTGTTAGTCAAAGAAATAATGATATTGTTGAATGTTGCATTAATATGAGCTTCACCTGTTGTTTCTACAACAACTTTACGCTTTTTTGTATTCGCTTTAGCCATATTACTACTTATTATTTAGTTGCTTTTTTCTTGTTAGCAACAGTTTTTCTTTTACCTTTTCTCGTTCTCGAGTTATTCTTCGTTCTTTGTCCTCTTAATGGAAGTCCAGTTCTATGACGGATTCCTCTGTAACAACCGATATCCATTAAACGTTTGATGTTTAAAGAAATCTCTGAACGTAATTCACCTTCAATTTTGAAATGACCTACTGCTTCACGGATAGCTCCGATCTCGTCATCATTCCAATCTTGTACTTTCTTATCTTCATCAACATTAGCTGCTGCTAAAATTTCTTTAGCTCTACTAGAACCAATCCCGAAGATATAAGTTAAAGCAATAACTCCTCTTTTGTATTTAGGTATGTCTACCCCTGCGATTCTTGCCATAATTATCCTTGTCTTTGTTTAAATCTAGGATTCTTTTTATTAATAACGTAAAGTCTACCTTTTCTACGTACTATGATGCACTCGGCACTTCTTTTTTTAACTGATGCTCTTACTTTCATTTTAATAGCCTCTTTAATATCTATAAGTAATTCTTGCTTTGGTCAAGTCATATGGACTCATTTCCAGTTTCACTCTATCACCAGGCAACAACTTAATGTAGTGCATACGCATTTTACCTGAGATGTGCGCGATAACAACGTGACCATTTTCTAATTCTACACGGAACATTGCATTAGACAATGCTTCGATTATTGCTCCGTCTTGTTCTATTGCTGATTGTTTTGCCATAAAATTTAAGCTGTCGCTCTTCTATTTTTACCACTTGTCATCATACTATCATACTGTTTGTTTAATAGATATGAGTTAACTTGTTGGATTGTATCAATTACAACACTCACCATAATTAATAGTGAAGTACCACCATAAAACATCGCCCATCCTTGTTGAACCCCTAAGATGCTAACAATGATTGCTGGGAAAACAGCAATGATTGCAAGATATAAAGACCCAGGAAAAGTGATCAATGACATAATTCTATCTAAGAAATCTGCAGTCTCAGAACCAGGCTTAACCCCTGGAATAAAACCACCACTTCGCTTCAAGTCATCTGCCATTTTATTAGTAGGTACTGTAATCGCGGTGTAAAAGTACGTAAAAATAATGATTAATAAAGCAAAAAGTAAATTATACTCCCAACCAAATACATTGTGGAATGTATTACTAATTGATTTTGCAGTATCCGAAGTTGACAAACCAGCTACAGCAGCAGGCACAAACATGATCGCTTGCGCGAAGATAATTGGCATAACTCCTGAAGCATTTAGTTTCAAAGGAATCCACTGACGGTTTCCTCCTAACATGGATTGATCATACGTTCCAGAAGCGCTTCTACGAGCGTATTGTACTGGAATTCTTCGTACAGCTAATGTCAAATAGATACAAGCTACGATAATCAATAACCATAAAATTACTTCAATAACAACTAACATTGGTCCTCCGTTATTTTCTGTAATACGTGATTGGAATTCTTGAATGAAAGACATTGGAAGTCTTGCAATAATACCAACCATAATTAATAACGAAATACCATTTCCAATCCCTTTATCAGTAATTTTTTCTCCTAACCACATGGCAAAGATAGTTCCGGCAGTTAGTATCATTACTGAAGAAAACAAGAATGAGAAAGAATTAAAACCTAGCAAAAATGCATCTGATGGCAATTGCACATACAAGTTATAAATGTAACTAGGTCCTTGTAATAAGGTAATACCGATAGTTAACCATCTTGTAATTTGATTCATTTTCTTTCTACCGCTTTCTCCATCATTTTGTAATTTTTGCAGATAAGGAACCGCAATTCCCATCAGCTGCACCACAATGGAAGCAGAAATGTAAGGCATAATACCTAAAGCAAAAACAGATGCCTGTGCAAATGCACCACCTGTAAAAACGTTAATTAACCATCCGATTCCTTGATCCGTTTGATCAGTCAACGCTTGCAATTTCGTTGCATCAATACCTGGTAGAGTAACTTGTGTACCAAAACGGTACACAAGTAATAGTCCTAATGTGATTAAGATTTTATTTTTTAACTCTTCAATTTTCCAGATACTGGCTAATGTTTCAAAAAACTTCTTCATCCTGTTCACTAAGATTTTATAACGTTACAACTTCTCCTCCTGCTGCTTCAATAGCTGCTTGGGCAGAAGCTGAAAATTTATGAGCAGAAACTTTTAATTTTGCTTTTAGCTCTCCACGTCCTAAAACCTTAACTAAACTGTTTTTAGTAGCTAATCCTAAATCAACTAATTGAGAAAAATCTACAGTATCAGTTACTTTTCCGCTATCAACAAGACCTTGTAAAGCCTCTAAGTTAATTACAGCGTACTCAACTCTGTTAATGTTTTTGAAACCGAATTTAGGTACACGTCTTTGAAGTGGCATTTGTCCTCCTTCAAATCCGATCTTTTTCGAATAACCTGAACGTGATTTAGCACCTTTATGTCCTTTTGTAGAAGTTCCTCCTTTTCCAGAACCTTCACCACGACCAACACGTTTGTTTTGGTTGTGTACTGAACCGTTTGCTGGTTGTAAATTACTTAAATTCATCTATTGCGAATATTATTTAATTTCTTCTACAGAAACTAAGTGTTGAACTTTATTTACCATTCCTAAGATTGCAGTAGAAGCATCATGTTCAACTACTTGACCAATCTTACGAAGTCCTAAAGCCTCTAATGTTCTCTTTTGGTTAAGAGGACATTTAATTTGGCTTTTTACTTGTTTTATTTTGATTTTCGACATAATCTTTCAAATTAACCTTTAAATACTTTTTCTAAAGAAATTCCTCTTTGTTTTGCAACTGTAGAAGCACTTCTTAATCGTAATAAAGCATCGAAAGTAGCTTTCACCACGTTATGTGGATTCGAAGAACCTTGAGACTTAGATAATAAATCTGTAATTCCTACAGCTTCAACTACCGCTCTCACAGAACCTCCAGCAATAACTCCCGTACCTAATGATGCTGGCATCAACAATACACGCGCTCCACTGAATTTACCTTTTTGTTCGTGCGGAATAGTATGTCCGTTTAATGGAACTTTAACTAAGTTTTTCTTAGCATCTTCAACTGCTTTAGCAATAGCCTCAGATACATCTTTAGATTTACCTAAACCGTGACCCACTACACCGTTTTCGTCACCTACAACAACAACAGCAGAAAAACCAAAAGCTCTTCCCCCTTTTGTTACTTTAGTAACACGGTTTACACTAACCAAACGATCTTTTAAATCAAGACCGCTTGGTTTTACAAATTCTACGTTTTTATAATTTTGATACATAACTAATTAGAATTTTAATCCAGCTTCTCTAGCGCCGTCTGCTAATGATTTAACACGTCCGTGGTATAAATAACCGTTTCTATCAAAAGATACAGTTTCGATACCTGCTTTTAAAGCTTTGTCTGCGATTAGTTTTCCAACCGATGCAGCAGTTTCAACATTGGTTCCTCTTGTTATCCCAGCTTCTCTTGACGATGCTGACACTAAAGTTACTCCATTTACGTCATCTATGATTTGTGCATAGATTTCTTTATTACTTCTGAATACAGAAAGTCTAGTTCTAGCAGGTGTACCGCTAACTGTCTTTCTAATTCTGAACTTTATACGTTGTCTTCTTTCAGATTTTGTTAATGACATAGTCTTAATTTTTAAGCTGATTTACCTGCTTTTCTTCTTAATTCCTCACCTACAAATTTGATTCCTTTTCCTTTGTAAGGCTCTGGCTTACGGAAAGAACGGATTTTTGCAGCTACTTGACCTACTAATTGTTTGTCGTGAGAAGTCAATTTTACTAGAGGGTTTTTCCCTTTTTCTGATATTGTTTCAACTACAACTTCAGGAGCGATATCCATCACGATATTGTGAGAGAATCCTAAAGCTAAGTCTAGCTTTTGCCCTTGGTTTGAAGCACGGTAACCTACCCCTACAAACTCTAAAGTTACAGTAAATCCTTCAGAAACACCAGTAATCATATTGTTAATTAAGCTACGGTATAATCCGTGTTTAGATCTTTCATCTTTATCGTCAGATGATCTTTCTACAACAACTTGATTATCTTCTACTTTAACACTAACTGTATCGAATTTCTGAGTAAGCTCTCCTAATTTACCTTTAACAACAATAACGCCTTCTTGAACATCAACTGTTACACCAGCAGGAATTGTTATCGGACTTTTTCCTATTCTTGACATTTCTTAGTCTTTTTAAATTAGTATACGTAACAAACTACTTCACCACCAACATTCAATTGTTTTGCTTGTTTTCCAGTCATCAATCCTTTTGATGTTGAAACAATCGCAATTCCTAAACCGTTTAAGATTCTTGGAAGGTCAGTTGCAGAAGCGTATTTACGCAAACCTGGTTTACTAATTCTTTGGATATCTCTAATCACAGACTCTTTTGTGTCTTTATCGTATTTCAAAGCTATTTTGATTGTACCTTGAACTGTACTATCATCAAATTTATAGCTTAAGATATATCCTTGATCGAATAAAATTTTCGTGATTTCTTTTTTGAAGTTAGATGCTGGGATCTCTACCACTTTGTGGTTTGCACGCACAGCATTTCTAATTCTTGTAAGGAAATCTGCTATTGGATCTGTATACATTGTTTTTACCTTTAAATCTTAATTACCAACTTGCCTTTTTAACTCCTGGTATTAACCCTTGGTTAGCCATCTCACGGAAAGTAACACGAGAAATACCGAATTGACGCATATACCCTCTAGGTCTTCCAGTTAATTTACATCTGTTGTGTAAACGTACAGGAGAAGCATTTTTAGGTAATTTTTGTAACCCTTCGTAGTCACCAGCTTCTAAAAGAGCTTTTCTTTTATCAGCATATTTAGCTACTAATGCTTGTCTTTTAACCTCACGGGCTTTCATTGATTCTTTAGCCATAACTCTTAATTCTTTTTAAAAGGTAATCCTAATTCAACTAGTAAAGATTTAGCTTCTTTATCTGTGTTAGCAGATGTTACAAACGTAATATCAAAACCAGCGATTTTGTTTACTTTATCAATATTGATTTCAGGGAAAATAATTTGCTCAGTTACACCTAAGTTATAATTTCCTCTACCGTCGAATCCATCAGATTTGATACCAGAGAAATCTCTCACTCGTGGTAAAGCAGAAGTAACTAAACGGTCTAAGAATTCGTACATTCTTTCGCCACGTAAAGTAACTTTAGCTCCAATTGGCATTCCTTTTCTCAATTTGAAAGAAGCAACGTCTTTCTTAGAAATAGTAGCTACTGCTTTTTGTCCTGTAATTTTAGTTAATTCCTCTACTGCGTAATCAACTAATTTTTTGTCAGATACAGCTGCACCAACACCACGGCTAACAACAATTTTCTCAAGTTTAGGAACTTGCATAATGTTCTTGTATCCAAACTCCTCTTTAAGAGCAGAGATCACTCTGCTATTATATTCTTCTTTAAGTCTTGGTATATAAGCCATAACTATAATACTTGATTTGATTTTTTAGAAACTCTTACATTTTTTCCATTTTCATCTCTTTGGATAGCTACTTTCGTAGTATCGTTTGTCTTAGGATCTACGATCGCTAAGTTAGAAATGTGGATAGGAGCCTCTTTTTTAACAATACCACCTTGAGGGTTTGTAGCACTAGGCTTAACATGCTTAGAAATGATGTTTACCCCTTCAACAATAGCTTTGTTCTTTTCGCGTAATACACGTACGATTTTTCCTTCAGATCCTTTGTGATCTCCAGCGATAACACGTACAGTATCTCCTGTTTTTATCTTTAGCTTAATCATGTTTAGAACGAATTACAACACCTCAGGTGCTAATGATACAATTTTCATGAATTGTTTTTCACGAAGTTCTCTTGCTACTGGTCCAAAAACACGAGTTCCTTTCATTTCACCTGCAGCATTTAACAATACGCAAGCGTTATCATCGAATCTAATGTATGATCCATCAGCTCTTCTAACCTCTTTTTTAGTGCGAACAACTACAGCAGTAGAAACAGTACCTTTTTTCACACTTCCGTTTGGAGTTGCGTCTTTGATACTTACTACAATTTTATCCCCTACTGAAGCGTAACGACGCTTTGTCCCACCTAACACACGGATAGTCAAAACCTCTTTTGCTCCCGTGTTATCTGCTACTTTAAGTCTAGATTCTTGTTGTACCATAATTATTTCGCTCTTTCAATGATTTCAACTAATCTCCAACATTTTGATTTAGATAATGGACGAGTCTCCATAATTCTAACTGTATCACCAATGTTGCAGTTGTTCGTTTCGTCGTGAGCCACATATTTTTTAGTTTGCTTCACGAACTTTCCATATAATGGGTGTTTTACTTTTTTTACTTCAGAAACAACAATAGATTTCTCCATTTTGTTACTAGTAACAACACCTATTCTTTCTTTTCTTTCTTTTCTATTTTCCATCTTTTGGCAGAATACAATTATTGTAACTCTCTTTTGCTTAGCTCAGTATTCACTCTAGCAATTGTTCTTCTCACCTTTCTGATTTGAAGAGGATTCTCGATTGGAGAAATTGCGTGAGTAGCTTTTAAGCTATTTAATGCGTTAGTCAACTCTTTTAATTGCTCTTGTAAATCAGCTACAGATAGGTTTACTATTTCAGATTGTTTCATGATAAATTTCTATTATGCTTCGAAATCTCTAGCAATTATAAATTTTGTTTTCACAGGAAGTTTTTGAGCAGCTAAGCGTAAAGCTTCTTTCGCTACAGATAGTGGAACACCACCAACCTCAAACATTATTTTTCCTGGTTTTACCACAGCAACCCAGTATTCTACTGCACCCTTACCTTTACCCATACGCACTTCAAGAGGCTTCTTAGTGATTGGTTTGTCTGGGAAAATCTTGATCCATAATTGTCCTTCACGTTTCATGAAACGAGTTGCAGCGATACGTGCAGCCTCGATTTGACGAGAAGTGATAAATGCTGAATCTAAAGATTTAATTCCGAACATCCCATTAGAAAGTTCATGCCCTCTTTGGGAAATCCCTTTCATCTTACCTTTCTGTACCTTACGGTATTTTGTTCTTTTAGGCTGTAACATTTTTCTTCAGTTTAAAAATTACTTTCTTTTGCGTTGGTTAGGTCTACCTTTACTAGATCCTGCTGGTGATTTAGATTGTTTTTTATCCATACCAGCTAACGGAGAAAGATCTCTTTTACCGTAAACCTCACCTTTCATGATCCACACTTTAATTCCCATTCTACCGTAAGTAGTATGAGCTTCAGCAAGTGCATAATCGATGTCGGCTCTGAAAGTAGATAATGGAATTCTTCCTTCTTTGAAAGATTCTGAACGTGCCATTTCAGCACCATTCAAACGACCAGAAATCATTACTTTGATTCCTTCAGCATTCATTCTCATCGCAGCACCAATAGCCATACGGATTGCTCTACGGTAAGAAATTCTGTTTTCGATTTGACGAGCGATACTAGCAGCCACTAAAAACGCGTCAAGTTCAGGTCTTTTAATTTCAAAGATATTGATTTGAACTTCCTTATCAGTAATCTTTTTCAATTCCTCTTTCAACTTGTCTACCTCTTGTCCACCTTTTCCGATAATGATACCAGGTCTAGCAGTAGTGATAGTAACGGTTACAAGTTTCAAAGTTCTCTCGATGATTACTTTTGATACACTAGCTTTTGATAAACGAGCATGGATATACTTTCTGATTTTGTGATCCTCAGCGATTTTGTCACCGTAATCATTTCCACCATACCAGTTTGAGTCCCATCCTCTAATAATACCAAGGCGATTCCCGATCGGATTAGTTTTTTGTCCCATACTGTTTATTAATTGCTTTGTGTGTTATTATTAGATCCTAATACGATTGTCACGTGATTAGAACGTTTTCTTATTCTGTGTGCTCTTCCTTGAGGTGCAGGACGAAGTCTTTTCAACATCATTCCTCCATCTACTCTAATTTCTTTTACAAAAAGTCCAGCTTCTTCCATGTTTTCTTCGCTGTTTTTTGCTTGCCAGTTTGCAATTGCAGACAAAAGTAATTTCTCTAAGTTACGAGAAGCGTCTTTTGTGCTGAATTTCAATATATTTAGAGCTTTTTCTACTTTCTGTCCTCTTACTAAATCCGCTACTAAGCGCATTTTTCTTGGAGAAGTAGGGCAATTGTTTAGCTTAGCAAAAGCAACCTGCTTATTAGCTTCTTTAATTTGCTCAGCTCTTTCTCTTTTACGAACTCCCATAGCTTCTTATTATTTTTTACCTTTATTCTTTGCACCAGCGTGACCTCTAAACGATCTTGTTGGTGAAAATTCCCCTAATTTGTGTCCAACCATGTTCTCTGTTACATATACAGGAACAAATTGACGACCATTATGTACTGCGATAGTCTGTCCAACGAAATCTGGAGTAATCATAGAAGCTCTTGACCAAGTTTTGATAACAGCTTTATTTCCAGACTCTACATTTTTAAGAACTTTCTTCTCTAATTTAAAGTGAACATAAGGTCCTTTTTTTAACGAACGTGCCATGTCTTACTCTTTTATTTCTTTCTACGTTCAACGATATACTTGTTACTCGACTTAACTTTAGAACGAGTTCTATAACCTTTAGCAGGCATCCCGTTTCTTGAACGTGGATGTCCTCCAGAAGAACGACCTTCTCCACCTCCCATTGGGTGATCTACCGGGTTCATAGCTACAGCTCTTGTTCTAGGTCTTCTACCTAACCATCTAGATCTACCAGCTTTACCAGAAACGATTAATTGGTGATCGTGGTTCGATACAGCTCCAATAGTAGCCATACAAGTTAACAAAATTAAACGCACCTCACCAGAAGGCATTTTAATTGTTGCATACTTACCATCTCTTGCTACTAATTGTGCGAAAGTACCAGCTGAACGAGCAATTACTGCTCCTTGTCCAGGACGTAGTTCAATACAAGAAATAACAGTTCCTAAAGGAATTTTACTTAAAGGCATTGCATTACCTACTTCAGGTGATGCATCTGGTCCTGAAACTACAGTTTGTCCAACTTTAAGACCAGCTTGTGCGATAACGTAAGTTTTAGCTCCATCCGCATAAGCAAGTAATGAAATAAATGCTGAACGGTTTGGATCATACTCGATTGTTTTAACAATTGCAGGAACTCCTTCTTTTGTTCTTTTGAAATCGATGATACGATATCTTTGTTTATGACCACCACCTGTGTAGCGCATGGTCATTTTTCCTTGACTATTTCTACCTCCAGATTTTTTTTTCGGTGCTAGTAAACTACGCTCCGGCTTATCAGTTGTTATAGCGTCAAAACTATTTACAACTCTAAAACGCTGACCTGGGGTAATAGGTTTTAATTTTCTAACTGACATTATTTATTAGATATTTGAATAAAAGTCTATATTATCTCCTTCTTTCAATTCAACTATTGCTTTTTTGAAAGCATTAGTTTTAGCGTTAATCATACCGCTTTTTGTATATTTAACAGAACGCTTAGCACCATAGTTCATAGTATTCACGTTAACAACACTAACACCATAAGTAGCTTCTACCGCTTTTTTGATCTCAATTTTGTTCGCTCTTCTATCAACTACGAAACCATAACGGCCAAAAATTTCACCGTCTTTTGTTACTTTTTCTGTAATTATAGGCTTAATTAAAACACTCATGTTCTTATTATTTGCTTAAATTTTCAACAATTCCAGCCACAGATCCTTCTGTCAAGACTAAGCTTCCCGCGTTTAAAATAGCGTAAGTACTTAATTCTGAGTTAGTTACAACAGCAGCCTTCTCTAAATTGCGTGATGACAAATATACATTTTTATTTGATTCACCCAACACAAATAGAGATTTTTTATTTTCTAACCCTAAAGCTTTCAATACACTAATGAAATTTTTAGTGCTTGGAGCTTCGAAGTTAAAGTTTTCTAAAACGATTAAGTTCTCTTCGCGAACCTTAATTGAAAACGCTGATTTTCTAGCTAAGCGTTTTAAGTTCTTATTCAATTTGAAAGAATAGTTTCTTGGTCTTGGCCCGAAAACTCTTCCTCCTCCTCTGAATACTGGTGACTTGATGCTTCCTGCTCTCGCCGTTCCAGTTCCTTTTTGCTTTTTAATCTTACGCGTACTTCCAGAGATTTCAGCTCTTTCTTTAGCTTTATGTGTACCTTGTCTTTGATTTGCTAAATATTGTTTAACATCAAGATATACTGCGTGATTATTTGGCTCAATTCCGAATACTGAATCTAAAAGTTCAACTTTTCTTCCAGTATCTTTCCCTGTAATATCTAAAACTTTTACTTCCATTACTTCTGAATGATTACATAAGAGTTTTTGTGTCCTGGAATAGCTCCTTTTACAACAAGTAGGTTCTTATCAGCCACTACTTTTAAAACTCTAAGATTTTGTACTGTTACATTTTCTCCTCCAGTTCTTCCTGCCATGCGCATTCCTTTGAATACTCTAGATGGATAAGAAGAAGCTCCTACAGAACCTGGCGCTCTTAAACGGTTTTTTTGACCGTGAGTAACTTGACCTACTCCGCCAAATCCATGACGTTTAACAACCCCTTGGAAACCTTTTCCTTTAGATACACCTTGAACGTCTACGAATTCTCCTTCAGCGAACAAATCAACAGTGATAACATCACCTAATTTGTGCTCTCCTTCGAATTCTTTGATTTCAACGACTTTTCTTTTAGCAGATGTTCCCGCTTTCTTAAAGTGACCTAACTCAGCTTTAGTAGCGTGTTTCTCTGTCTTGTCATCGAAACCAAGTTGTAACGCTTCATACCCGTCAACCTCATTGGTTCTGACTTGGGTAACGACACATGGACCAACTTCGATTACTGTACATGGAATGTTTTTTCCATTTTCGTCGAAAATACTAGTCATGCCGATTTTTTTACCAATTAACCCAGACATAAATATTTAATTAAATTATTTGAAACTTATTTAAAAGAATTAAGCATTAGCGTATTTCCACACTAATACTTAATCCCTAATCTTTTATTTTTCTTGAAATTACTTTCGGATTATCACACTTTAATCTCAACTTCTACACCGCTTGGTAACTCTAATTTCATTAAAGCATCAATTGTTTTAGAAGAAGAAGAATAAATATCTAACAATCTTTTGTAAGAACTAACTTCAAATTGCTCTCTAGCTTTTTTGTTTACGTGTGGTGAACGTAATACAGTAAAGATTTTTTTATCAGTTGGTAACGGAATTGGACCTGTTACTACTGCACCTGTACTTTTTACAGTTTTTACGATTTTCTCTGCTGATTTATCAACCAACATATGATCGTAAGATTTTAATTTTATTCTGATTTTTTGACTCATTTTTCTCTAAAATTAAGCGTTTCCTTTTGCTTTAGTGATTACAGCCTCTGAAATGTTTGATGGTGTTTCAGAGTAGTGAGAGAACTCCATTGTAGAAGTAGCTCTACCTGATGATAACGTTCTCAATGTAGTTACATATCCGAACATTTCTGATAATGGCACAGAAGCTTTAACAACTTTTGCTCCATTTCTATCATCCATGCTGTTGATTTGTCCACGACGACGGTTCAAATCCCCAACGATATCACCCATGTTTTCTTCAGGAGTCAATACTTCTAATTTCATGATCGGCTCAAGAATTACAGCACCAGCAGCTTTAGCAGCAGCTTTGTAACCCATTTTCGCTGCCAATTCGAATGATAATGCATCCGAGTCAACCGCGTGATAAGAACCGTCTGTTAAAGTAACTTTCATCGAATCCATTTCGAAACCTGCTAAAGGTCCTTGTTTCATCGCTTCTTTGAATCCTTTTTCTACAGAAGGAATATATTCTTTTGGTACGTTACCACCTTTTACCTCATTTACGAACTGTAATCCAACGAATGGTTTTCCATCCACTTCATCAGCAGGTCCAATTGTAAATACGATATCCGCGAATTTACCACGTCCACCAGATTGTTTTTTGTAAGACTCTCTGTGTTGAGCAGCGCGCGTAAGTGTTTCTTTGTATTCAACTTGAGGCTCACCTTGGTTTACTTCAACTTTGAATTCACGTTTCATACGGTCGATTAATACATCTAAGTGTAACTCACCCATACCAGAGATAACTGTTTGTCCAGAAGCTTTATCTGTTTTTACAGTAAATGTTGGATCCTCTTCTGCTAATTTAGCTAAAGCAGTACCCATTTTATCCATATCCGCTTTTGTTTTTGGCTCAATAGCGATACCAATTACTGGATCAGGGAAGTCCATACTTTCTAATACGATAGGATGTTTTTCATCACATAAAGTATCTCCAGTTTTGATATCCTTGAATCCTACAGCAGCTCCAATATCTCCAGCCTCAATATATTCGATTGGATTTTGTTTGTTTGCGTGCATTTGGTAGATACGAGAAATACGCTCTTTGTTACCAGAACGCGTGTTCAATACATAAGAACCAGCATCTAAGTGTCCTGAATAAGCTCTAAAGAAAGCTAAACGACCTACGAAAGGATCGGTAGCGATTTTAAATGCTAATGCAGCAAACGGCTCAGTAACTGATGGCTTACGTACAACTGGCTCTTCAGTATCAGGATTTGTTCCTTCGATAGCTTCCTTATCCATTGGAGAAGGTAAGTAACGACAAACAGCATCTAACATAAACTGAACACCTTTGTTTTTGAATGATGATCCACAAGACATTGGGATGATGCTCATATCTAATGTAGCAGCACGTAATGCTCTGTGAATTTCGTCCTCAGTAATTGAGTTCTCATCTTCCATATATTTTTCAAGAAGGTTCTCGTCATAAGCCGCGATCTCCTCGATTAATTGACCTCTGTATTGTTTAACATCATCGATCATATCAGCAGGAATATCAACAACGTCAAAAGTAGAACCATGATTTTCATCATGCCATACGATTGCGCGGTTTTTCACTAAGTCAACGATACCTTTGAAATCTGCTTCATCACCAATTGGTAAAACGATTGGCACAGCGTTTGATTTCAACATATCTTTAACTTGTTGACATACTGCTAAGAAGTTAGCTCCTTGACGGTCCATTTTATTAACGAACCCCATACGAGGAACTTTATAGTTATCAGCTAATCTCCAGTTAGTTTCAGATTGTGGCTCAACACCATCAACTGCACTAAATAAGAATACTAATCCATCTAATACACGTAAAGAACGGTTCACCTCTACTGTAAAGTCAACGTGCCCCGGAGTATCAATAATATTGAAGTGGTACTCCATAGACTCAGCTATCTTCTCACCTTGTTTTGTTGGGAAATTCCAAGTACAAGTAGTCGCTGCTGAAGTAATAGTAATACCTCTTTCCGCTTCTTGCTCCATCCAGTCCATAGTAGAAGATCCTTCGTGAGTTTCTCCCATTTTATGGTTTTTACCTGTATAGAACAAAATACGTTCTGTAGTAGTTGTTTTACCAGCATCGATGTGAGCAGCGATACCAATATTTCTTGTATATTTTAAATCTCTTGCCATTGTATAATTTTTCTGTATGGATTAAAATCTAAAGTGAGAGAACGCTTTATTAGCCTCAGCCATTTTATGCGTATCCATTCTCTTTTTAACTGCAGCACCTTCTTCTTTAGCAGCAGCTAAAATTTCAGAAGCTAATCTTGCAGCCATGGATTTCTCATTTCTTCTTCTCGCATACAAAATCATCCATTTCATTGCCATAGAAATTTTTCTATCTGGACGAATTTGCATAGGAATTTGGAATGTAGCACCTCCAACACGACGAGAACGAACCTCTACGTGTGGCATAACGTTAGTTAAAGCCTCTTTCCAAATTTCCAATGAAGTTTTCTCCTCATCTTGTTTTTTCTCTTCAACGATTGCTAAAGCATCATAAAATACTTTAAAAGCCGTAGACTTCTTACCGTCCCACATTAAGTTATTTACAAAACGCGTCACTAATTGATCATTAAATTTCGGATCTGGTAAAAGAGGTCTCTTTTTCGCCTGTCTTTTTCTCATGTCTTTTTCTTAAACGTTTAAACGATTATTTTTTGTCTTTAGGGCGTTTTGCACCATATTTAGATCTTCTTTGAGTTCTACCGTTTACTCCAGCAGTATCCAAAGCTCCACGTACGATGTGGTATCTAACACCTGGCAAATCTTTTACCCTTCCTCCTCTAACTAATACTATCGAGTGCTCTTGTAAATTGTGTCCTTCTCCTGGGATGTAAGCGTTTACTTCATTACCATTTGTCAAACGTACCCTTGCAACTTTACGCATTGCAGAGTTAGGTTTTTTAGGTGTAGTAGTATAAACACGCGTACAAACTCCTCTTCTTTGAGGACAAGAATCCAAAGCAACCGATTTACTCTTCTTAGTTAATTGGGTTCTCCCTGTTCTTACTAATTGTTGAATTGTTGGCATAATGTTTATTAATAATTTCTACAATATATTATTCCCCATTATATACGGGGTTGCAAATGTAGAAAGTTTTTTTCTTTTTTCAAAAGACAATTTATTAATTTTCAAGTAATTTATTTATTTTATTCTTTAAGCCTCAGCTTCTTACTTTTTTTATTTTACTTTACACGTAAATATATCGTCCAAGTGTTCAAGTCTATTCTCTCTTTTTTTTTCTTGCTATTCCTGTGTTTAGGCTCTTATGGCCAAAATACAAACCTGACGCTTGAACTAACTTCAGCACAAGCGAAAGAGCGTGAATTACTTCACAACTTGGGATACAAAAAAAATCATCCTGATTTACAATCCATTAAACAAACAGTAGATAGCGTTGACCAACTGTTGTATCGAAAAGGTTTTTTGTCTTTCAAAAAGGAAAAAGAACAACAAGAAGAAGTCTTAGTCTATACCTATATATTAGGAGAACCTATTCGTCAAGTTGTTTTATCAAATAAGAACTTAGACCCATCCCTTCAACAACGACTTGGTTTTACCCAAGACAGTATTCGCTTCGATTTTGAATTGCTCTCAACCAAGCTGCAACAATACACCCTGAAATTGGATCAAGAAGGTTTAGGGATGTCTGCTCTACAATTGAGCAATCATAACGTCCAAAATAACATTTTATATTGTGACCTCCAACTCAATTTAGCACAAAGTAGAAAATTAAATGACATTGCGATTCAAAGCAGTGGTAAGGTTCCAGAAAAAATCATCAAACAGGTAACGAAGCGTTACCTCAATAAACCGTATAGCGACCAACTCGTTTCTAATTTAACTGAGACCTTAAATGAATTGGATTTCTTAAAGCAGTATAAAACACCCGAAACGCTATTTACCGATGATAATACCACGTTATATCTCTACCTAGATAAAGTAAACACCAATACTTTTGATGGTTTTATGGGGTTTAGCACAGATGAAAATGAAAAATTTACATTAGCGGGTTATTTGGATTTAGCCCTTAACAATGTATTGAATAAAGGAGAAACTCTTCAACTCTATTGGAGAAGTGATGCGAACAAACAAACACAATTTGATTTCAAGACTTCTTTTGTTTACTTATTTAATACTCCTCTCAATCTAAGTGGTCAACTGAATATACAAAAACAAGATACGATTTACCAAAACACTAAGCTCGCTCTACAAATCGGTTATGCGATTCAGTACAACCAGAATATTAAAGTAGGTTATCAAAGTACTTCGTCTACCACCAATAGTATCTTGCCTTCCATGGAAAATTTTGACAGCAAATTTTATACGCTTAATTACACTCTTATTAAGAAGAGAAGTTACTTACCTTTATTTCCTGTCAATTATTCTTTAGATGCCTTAGTCGGTACAGGTAGTCGTACTACAGAAGAGGAAAAAGAATCGCAGTACATCATCCAGCTCCAAGCGAATAAAAATATTGAATTAGCGCCTAAGCACTTTTTCTACATCAACTGGACCTATTACTCCCTCTTTAGCAAGGATTATCTCGTGAATGAATTGTATCGTTTTGGTGGTACACAATCGCTACGTGGTTTTCAAGAAAACAGCTTACTGGCCAATCAGCTCAACTTAATTAATACGGAGTATCGATTTTTAGTTCATCCTAGTTTGTATCTGCATACGATATTTGATTACGCCATACAGGAATATAAACCTTTAAATCAAAAGAACACCTTATATAGTATCGGGATGGGCTTGGGATTCATTACGTCTTCTAGTTACTTCAATCTTTCTTTTGCCAATGGTAAACAGCCGGGGATTCCTTTTTCCTTTGACAACACAACCATACACATTGGGTTTAAAACCCTCTTTTAATCTTCTTTCACAATTCACTTAGCAGTGGACACAAAAGTTTGATTGTAAAACAAAAAACATCAAATGATTATTAAAAATATAGCTACATTTGCACCATGGATCAGGAGAATCAAATTTTTGGTATTCGTGCGATAATCGAAGCCATTGAAGCAGGAAAAGATATAGATAAAGTATTCTTACAAAAGGATGCTCAAGGTGAATTAATGAATGAGTTAATCAAGTCATTGAAGAGAAATAACATTAATTTCTCTTATGTGCCTATTGAGAAACTGAATCGCTTAACGAAGAAAAATCACCAAGGGGCTATCGGAACGATTGCACCTATTACTTTTGTTACTTTAGAAACACTAGTTGAAACGACATTAGAGCAAAAAGAAAAACCGCTATTTGTTGTTTTGGATCAATTATCAGATGCGCGTAATTTTGGTGCTATCATTCGTACAGCAGTTTGTTGTGGGGCTGATGGGATTATCATTTCTAAAAATGGCGCTGCTCCTGTAAATGGAGATACCATCAAAACTTCTGCTGGTGCTGTATTCAACATTCCAATTTGTAAAGTAGACCACATTAAAGATGCTGTTTTCTATTTACAAGGATCTGGGGTGATGACAATAGGCGCAACTGAAAAAGCAGAAAAGGAAATTTACGATGTAGATTTAAATATTCCTTTGGCTATTATCATGGGTAGTGAGGACAGAGGAATCAATCCATCTGTATTAAAAATCATCGATGAGAAAGCTAAACTTCCTATGTTTAGTAATATTGACTCTCTAAACGTATCTGTTGCTTGTGGTGCATTTCTATATGAAATTATCAGACAGCGTAGATAAGTTGTGAGTTATGGGTTATGAGGTTATGAGTTATGAGTTATGGGTTAAGGGTGATGGGTTGTGAGAAAAGCTTGAACTTATAGTAACGTTTAAAAATAAAAAGGAACGGATTGCAATTGCAATCCGTTCCTTTTTATTTTTAAACGATGTTCTATTATTTCACACTGCAAAACACAAGGGTAAATGCCTCTACAAGCACAAGAATGAAATCTATTCTTTATTATCTATCGCAAAGACTTAGTAATACCTTAGTAATACCTTATTAGTAGTTTAGTAGTAGCTTTGTTGGACATTCCTTGGACAATGCTTGGAGATTCCTAGGAAAACACACCCTTTTGTCGAAGGAATGTCGAAGGAATCTCCAAGGAAAGTCGAAGAAACCTTATACAATACCCTAAGATAATGTTTCCGATTTTGGAATGAAGTTATTTTTTGCTTTTGCAATACTCCCACACTTCTTACTTTTTTTAACTCACATCGCCTCACCTTCTCATCATTTTTTCTCATTTCCTCATTTCCCATAAACAATAGGCAATGTTGTTCGATAGGGGTTTTTTAAATCAATTGCTTTTTGGACTTCCTTTGGAATAATTATAAAGTTTCCATTTTCATCAAAACACTGCATAAAGGGATCAAGGTCTGGCTTATAATTTGGCGATTGCCAATCGTATTTATATACAGCCTCTGCGTATACGGGATTCTTCAATACAAAAGACAAAATCATTCCCGTAATAAACCCACTCAAGTGTCCTTCCCAAGAGATTCCTTCCTCAATATCCGGAAAGACATACCAAATCATACTCCCATAGAGGACAACAATTAAAAGTGATAGAGCAACTAAACGAAAGTACTTGGTTTGTATTCCTTTGAAAAACATATAGCTCACTAATACATAAATCAATCCACTTGCACCGATATGATAACTTTCACGAGCGATCAACCATGTTCCAAATCCAGATAACAAAATCCCCCACCCTAGCACTTGCCATACTTGTTTCTTATAAAAAAATTGCAACAGCAATAACAAGACAAATAAAGCCACTGAGTTGTTGTAAATATGTTTGAGCCCTCCATGGATAAAAGGACTAAAAAGAATTCCTCTCAATCCTGTCAAGGTACGAGGATAAACGCCATATTGATAGAGTTGTAAATAGTCCTTCCAATCCAACCAATACACACTCCATATCACCATCATGAATAGTATGGGTAGTATAATCAAATCAGCTGTTAATACAAGTTGTTTATCTTTCATTCGCATGCTTTCGTTAGTACATAAAACATAAAGATATAAAATAGTCTTTCAAATCAACCATACAAACCACATGGTTTTCCGCACAATTTTGGCTGACTGTTTTTTATTCGGCATTATAGGTTGTATTTTTGTGTTTCTCAAAATCATATTGTCATGGATGCACCATTAGCAGAAAGAGTACGACCACAAACCTTGGCTGACTATGTTAGTCAGGCTCATTTAGTGGGTGAACAAGGAATATTAACGAAGCAATTACAAACTGGCTTTATTCCTTCTTTGCTATTTTGGGGGCCTCCAGGTACAGGAAAGACAACGTTAGCTGAAATTATGGCTAAAGAGAGTCAGCGTCCTTTTTATGTTTTGAGTGCAATCAATTCTGGTGTTAAAGATGTGCGAGAAGTTATTGAGAAGGCCAAGTCTAATCACGGCTTATTTACGGCTCGCAATCCCATCTTGTTTATAGATGAGATTCACCGCTTCAGCAAATCGCAACAAGATTCTCTTTTAGCTGCGGTTGAACGCGGTTGGATCACCCTTATTGGAGCAACCACAGAAAACCCTAGTTTTGAAGTCATCCCTGCTTTGCTTTCTAGATGTCAGGTTTACACCCTACACGCCTTTACAAAAGAGGACTTGCGTTCTTTATTAGATCGTGCGATTGAAAAAGATTCATTCTTGCGATCGAAACGCATCACCTTACAAGAGACCGAAGCGCTCTTTCGCGTATCGGGTGGAGATGGGCGAAAGTTATTAAACACCTTTGAGCTAATTGTGAATGCCACAACAGGAGACGATGTAGTATTGACGAATGATTATGTCATGCAAGTAGTTCAGAAAAACACAGTGCTTTATGACAAAACGGGAGAACAACACTACGATATTGTGTCGGCTTTTATCAAGTCTATTCGCGGGAGCGATCCCAACGGGGCTGTCTATTGGTTAGCTCGTATGATTGAAGGCGGGGAAGATGTAAAATTTATTGCTCGTCGTTTGGTTATTGCTGCCTCTGAAGATATTGGCAATGCAAACCCAACGGCTTTAATTATGGCGACGAACACCTTTCAGGCGGTGTCTGTAATTGGGTATCCAGAAAGTAGAATCTTATTGAGTCAATGTGCCATTTATTTAGCGACTTCACCCAAAAGCAATTCTACCTATATGGCTATTGGCAAAGCCCAACAACTCGTAAAGCAAACGGGGGATTTATCTGTTCCTATTCACTTGCGCAATGCGCCTACCAAATTAATGAAGGAATTAGGGTATGGGGAAGACTACAAGTACTCCCATGATTATCCCAACAATTTTGTCAATCAGGAGTTCCTACCAACAGAATTAAGTGGAACTGTTTTATATGAACCTGGACAGAACAGCAGAGAAAACGGCACACGTGATTTCTTAAAAAATAGATGGCAATTCAAATACAACTACTAATACAAAAGCCTGCTCTTATAGCAGGCTTTTTATATCTAATAAGGTATTGACTTGAGGCAATGTTGTCGGAACTGTTTTATGGTGCTCATTGTAATAAATCACATCCATTCCTACATTCTGTGCTCCTTCGATATCTGCTAAAAGATTATCCCCAATCATAACCGTATCCTGTACCTGAGCTTTTGCCAATTGCAAGGCATAAGTAAAGATTTTAGCATCTGGTTTTTTCACCCCTGCTAACTCGGAATTGGTGATGGTTTGAAAGTACCCCTCCATTCCTGAATTTTTTATTTTTCTCGCTTGTACTTGATCAAACCCATTGGTGATGATATGCAACTTATACTTTTCTTGCAAGTATTCTAAAATTTCGATTGCGCCATCAAATAAATGGTTATAATCCGGCAGGTAAGAAAGGTATCGATCTCCTACTTCTAACATACGATCTACAGATGTAGTATAATCTAAGGAATTGAAAGTATCGCGAATTCTTCCTATGCGAAGCTCAGCTTGTGAAATTTGATTCAAGCTATAGCGATCCCAATATTCTGCATTGATACTTACATAGTAATTCAAGAATTGCTCAATGGTAAAAGGCAATTTCATTTCATGTAACACTTGCTCAAAAGCTAAAGCTGAATTCTTCTCAAAATCCCATAGCGTATGATCCAGGTCAAAAAATATATCGGTTTTATGTTCAAACTTTTTTAAATACATCGGTACTATTTCCAATTAAAGTTACAAAAGTACACATTTTGAAAAAAACAAGACCTATTAGAATCGTCCATGATCCGCAAAACTATAATAATCATACTCTGTAATGATGAGATGATCTAAAATGGCAATGTCCATGATATTCCCAGCTTCTTTAATTTTTTTAGTAATCTGAATATCCGCTTCACTGGGTAAAAGTTTACCTGAAGGATGGTTGTGTACCAGAATTACGGCCGTAGCTTGTTTTTCCAATGCCAGTTTAAATAAAATTCTCAAGTCAACCACCGTTCCTGTCATGCCACCTTTACTGATATTGACCGTATCAATGAGCTGGTGTTTGATGAAAGGTTCAGTATGATTGGCCACTACCCCTCGGACGTGATTGGCATTATTCAAAAAGATAACCCAGAATTCTTCATGCGTCAGCTCTCCTATTTTAGGTTGCATCAATTCAAATACATCTTGACTAGAGCCTATTTTATTTCTACTCAATTTATCTGCGATTCGTCGACGTTGTCCTAATTCTAATGCGGCTACAATAGCAATTGCTTTGGCTTCTCCGATTCCTTTAAAGCGCTGCAAGTTTAAGACGGATTGTCTTGCCAGTTCTGCTAAACTGGATTCATTGTCTTTTAAAATTCGACGACTGAGGTCTATTGCGGATTCCTCTTTATTTCCTGAACCAATTAAAATAGCAATTAGTTCTGCATCACTCAAAGCGCTTTTTCCTTTGAGCATGAGTTTTTCTCTAGGGCGATCGTCTTCCGCCCAAGCGTTAATCGGTTTTTTTGTATCGGACATGGTTGTATACTTAGTAGGACTACCCTACCTACTTCAAAAATCACTCCACATCTCCATACCTTTGCTCTAATTCTTCGATTACTAAAAGTCTAAAAACAAAAAATCCTTTCAATGAAAGGATTTTTTGTTTTAGTTATAAGGTTTGAACAAATTCATTCAAATCAAGTCCACCATAATCTCCGGAACTCATAAATAGCAATACACTATCTTTTAAATCTAGCGCTTTGATGTAGGTTTTAAAATCATCTGCATTGGTATATGTTGTCAAAGCAGGCAATTCAAAAGCAGTTTTCATTTGCTCGGCTGTAATTTCAGGCATGCGTTTGATCTTTAGTGCATCTAAAGAATAAAACACTACTGCTTGATCAGCCGCATCTAAACTTCCTTTATACTCTGATAAGAAGTCCGCATTTAAACTGCTATAGGTATGCAATTCTAAACAAGCCACTAACTGTTTGTTAGGGTATTGTTCGCGAACTGCCTTCATTGTTGCTTTTACTTTACTTGGTGAATGTGCAAAGTCTTTATACACCACTGTAGTTCCTTCATCATACAATTTTTCTAAGCGTTTAGAAGCTCCTTTAAAACTTGTAATTGCATCGAAGAAATCATCTTCATCGATCCCCATGTTTTGGCATACCCATTTAGCTCCACTAATATTATTTATATTGTGTTGACCAAATACTTCTAATGGCATTGGTCCTTCTGAAGTAACTAGATAAGCGACTCCATCTACAATTTCATTTTCCAATGTTGTATAAGGAATCTTGCGAATAGGATTTGTGCTTTCTTCTGCAATTTGCTTTACTATAGCGTCCTCTTCGTTGTAGATTAAAATACCTCCATTGGTAATTTTATCAATAAAAATACGGAATTGATCTACGTAGTTCTCGAATGTTGGAAACACATTAATATGATCCCAAGCAATACCACTAAGCAGTGCAATATTCGGTTCATATAGATGAAACTTTGGTCGTCTATCAATAGGAGAAGACAAGTATTCATCCCCTTCTATCAGCATAAAATCATTCTCATCTGTTAGATTGACCATACGATCAAATCCTTCTAGTTGTGCACCTACTAGATAGTCTACCTCAACACCGTGGTAATTCAATACGTGTAACACCATAGAAGTAATGGTTGTTTTACCATGAGATCCACCAATAACTACACGCGTTTTATTTTTTGCATGCTCATAAATAAACTCAGGGTATGAATATATTTTGAGCCCTAATTCTTTTGCTTTAATCAACTCTGGATTATCTTCTTTTGCATGCATACCCAAGATTACAGCATCAATATCAGCTGTAATTTTCTCTGTATACCATCCTTCTTGTTCTGGCAACAAGCCTTGTTTTGCTAATCGTGTTTTAGAGGGTTCAAAAATAGCATCATCACTTCCAGTAACAACATCGCCTTTTGCATGTAAGGCTAAAGCTAAATTGTGCATGGCACTTCCTCCGATTGCAATAAAATGTATGCGCATTATCTATCTATTTAAGTCGATTTGTAATTGGCGTTAAAATTACGATTTTATTACTGAAAAACAGGTTACTTTTTACAATGCTTCATGAAAAAACAGTTGATTCTTGTCTTTGATTTTTTTAATTTCTCTAACACATTACTTCTTTACTTTCAGGTATTTTGCCGTCAAATTCAACTTTAAGTTCCACACTCACCCGTCATTTTTACTATTTTATTAACATTTAAGAAAAAATATATCGTATTTTCGTCAAAATTTTATTCAAAAAATCGCCCTATGGACAATTACATTCCGCCACCATTACCACCACAGAAAAGTGGTAATAACACACAAGTTTTAGGTATTATATCACTTGTTTCAGGTATTATTGCTTTACCTGCTTCTTTCATCCCTTGCTTTGGAATGATTGCAATTATTGTTTCAATTGCAGCTATTGTATTGGGAATCTTGGCTATTTCTAGCGCAAAGAAACACAGCGAATCTAAAGGTTTAGGAGTTGCTGGTCTAGTTCTTGGAGCGATAAGCTTCACTATCATTTTACTTTGGGGACTTCTATTTGCATCTGTAACAACAGCAGCAATCAAAAACATTGATGAAGTTCAGAAAGAGTTAGATAGTATGAATAATCAAGATTACGAATACTACGAAGAAGATGAGTCAGATTCACTTCAAAATCAAGAAGACAGTTTATACATAGAAGAACAAGTAGCAGAATAAAGAGTGACAAATTACAGGATTATCAATTGGATTTTTTTCTTGCTTATGCTGTGTTTGTTTGGGTATATTTTTCTACTCACTACCACAACCTCAACCACGCTAAGCATTCGTTCCGCTTGTGAAGGACTGCCAGAAGCTTTGTGTAAAAGTAGAGGATTAACCCGAGACTTTATGGCCTTAGTAAGGGGTAAAAAAGAGTTGATTAATCCTTATAGCTATTCGATATTTTTATTTTTTGTTTATGTTGGGGTTTCAAGAGGTATGTTGCTTTTACTACCTACTAGACTTTACAACAAAAAAATACTAGTTGTCGATATCGTTATACTTTGTCTTTTCTTTTTATATGCTTTTCTACCTCTGTTAGGATTGACTTAAAAAAATAAAAACAGCTTGCAAATGCAAGCTGTTTTTATTTGTGCCTTATTGTTTGAAAACATAAAGCCTATAAAAAAACAGTAGTAAACATTGGTTTACTACTGTCTCTCTATTTATTTTTTCACAATGTTCATCTCTTCGATGATGTGTTTTGCATCAGCAAACTTGTCAATAATAAACAATACATAACGAATATCAACGTTGATTGTACGTTGTAATTCTGGGTCGTAAATTACGTCTCCTGCCATTGCTTCGATGTTTCCGTCAAAAGCCAATCCAATTAACTCTCCTTTGCCATTTAATACAGGTGAACCAGAGTTACCTCCTGTAATATCGTGGTTTGTTAGGAAGTTTACTGGTAAGTGTCCTTCTTTATCTGCATACATACCGTAATTACCAGCTTTGTACAAATCCATTAATTTTTGTGGTACATCAAACTCTTCATCTCCTGGTATATGTTTAGCAACTGTACCTTTTAATGTTGTATACCAGTTTTCTTTTGCATCATTAACTTTTTCACCTCTTGGTAAACCTTTTACTGTTCCATAAGTTAAACGCAATGTTGAGTTAGCATCTGGATAGTATTTCCCTGTTGGGTTACTACGTCTTACACCATCAACAAACAGACGATATGCTTTTTGATACTTATCTTCTAGTTTAGCCAATTCGTCACTTTTCGCACGGTATTGCTCCATAATAGAAACCGATAATTTCAATAATGGATCTCTACTAATTGTTACAGTTGTTGGGTAATCTAAGAACGCTAATACTCTTTCTTTGTTTGCAAAAACACTTTCTTCAAATACCTTATCCGCAAATTTTTCAAAATCTCCATTGTACTCTTTTTGGATTTGAGCTACATAAGGAGCGATTTCATATCCTTCAGATTTTGTAGCATACAATTCTAATTGTTTTGCTAACATTTCTTTTTCTAATGCTTCGTTTTGTCCGTCATAGATCTCATTTACATAAGCAGTGAACTCTTCGCGCATTTCTTTTCTTTTCTTATCATCTCCTGCAGCATAAGCTTCCATTCCACCAGATAAACGGTAAGGAGTAGCAGCTAATGCAGAAGTACGCAATAGCGTCATTAAATAATTGTCATGACGTGCTTTTGTGTTAGTCGCATTATAGAAAGCATTGATATCGCTAATTACATTACCAAACTCTTCTTTATTCTCTTTTTTATCTGCCCAACGTTGGAATTCTTTTTCTGCTGCTGTTTTAGTCGCTACTGTTTGGTGTTGATTTAAAGCATCAATCATCCCTTGTCTGTTTTTCCAGTAGTTTGCTACACCTGCATATTTAGAAGCATAATTTAAACGCACTGCATCATCATTAGCCATGTGTTTTTTCATCACATCCATTCCTAATTTAGATCCCTCTACCCAAGCTGGGTATGCGAATTTAATATTTTGCTCTACTCCTTGTGCAGGCATCCAACGGTTTGTTCTTCCAGGGTATCCTAAGATCATAGAGAAGTCACCTTCTTTAATTCCAGCGATAGAAACTGGTAACGCATGTTTCGGTTTCATTGGAACGTTTGCAGCATCATATTCTGCTGGGTTACCATTTTTATCTGTGTAAACACGGAACATAGAGAAATCTCCTGTGTGACGTGGCCACTCCCAGTTGTCAGTATCTCCACCGAATTTTCCAATACTATTAGGAGGTGTACCTACTAAACGAACATCATTATAATCTTCATATACGAAATAGTAGTATTCATTTCCTTGGAAGAAAGATTTTACTGATACGGTATATTTTCCACCGCCATCATTTTCTTTTTGAATTTTAGCAATCTCTTGGTTGATTACTTTTTCTCTTTCCTCTTCCGTCATGTTATTATTAACCTGCGAGATGATGCGTTTAGTCACGTCATCCATACGAACGAAGAAACGAACAGATAAACCTTTTGCTGGTCTTTCTGATGCTTTGTCTTTCGCCCAGAACCCGTTAGTTAAAATATCATCCTTTGGTGTAGATAAGCTAGCAATCTTATCATATCCACAGTGGTGGTTTGTCAAAACCAGTCCTTGATTTGAGATTATTTCTGCAGTACATCCACCATCAAATTGCACAATTGCATCTTTTAATGAATGGTTATTAATACTGTAAATTTCTTCAGCTGTAAGCTGTAATCCCATTTTTTCCATATCGCGTTGATTCAAACGCTCAATGAACATTAAAAACCACATTCCCTCATCGGCCTTCAATTTGATAGGCGCAACAAGTAAAAATGCGGTCAGTAATAAAACGATTTTTTTCATAATTATAATAGTATGTTACTTAGTTTGCGAAGATAGTTTAATAAACAAAATAATTAATCCTTCTCTTCATCATTTTTATTGGTATTCGGATTCAAATTAGTGTTTTTCTCTTCTATTACACAAGATTCATCAAAACCGTATTTGTCTTTTAGTTCGTCGATTACAGACTTGTTCCACAGTTTAATTCCTGTCATATACGCGGTTCTTGCGATTAAGAATGCAGCCACTGGCGAGGTAATAAATAAAAAGAAGACAATCGCAAACACTTTGGTTGTAATAGAGAACTCCGAAAAGTGAATCGCTGCAGCTCCGAGAATACATCCGATTCCCAATGTTGCCGCTTTGATTGTAATGGAAAGTCTTGTATAAAAATCGGGCATTCTAAAAATACCGATAGAAGCAATTAAAATAAAAATTGCTCCTAGTGTGCTCAATATCATGATTAGTAAATCAGTCATCTCTATCTCTTTTATCTAGGTAAAACGAAAAGGCTACAGTACTCAAGAACGCAATTAGCGCCATGATGACCGCCACGTCTAAGAAAATAGGGTTATTGGCGATTAAACTAAATAGTCCAATAAATCCAACTCCTACGGTAATAAGTAAATCAATAGCCACGACGCGATCCGCCACTGTTGGTCCTTTTAAAAATCGAATAAAAATTAAGATTAAGGACAAACAGATGATAGGCATTACCACATAGATCAAATAGGTTTCTACTCTCATCGTAAAATAGCTAATAGTTTCTTTTCAGTTCTTTCTTTCATGCGTTGAATGAATTTATCTTTATCCTTCAGATACATGGTATGAATAAAGATATGGCTTTTATCGTCTGCAATATCAATTACCATTGTTCCGGGTGTAAGCGCAATAATATTCGCTAACATGGTAATTTCAAAATCTGTTTCCGCATCGATTTCGTACTTAATAATCCCTGGCGTTGTATGATAATTGGGTGTAATTACATCAATCGCCACTTGTAAATTTGCTTGTAGCATATCCACAAAAAAGTAAAAAATAAAAACGATAATTTTAGGTACGCGATAAAAGTATTCCTTATCGGCTTTATTGGAAGAGGTTTTCGTTAACATCCATAGGATAAAGAAACCGGCTACCCCTCCAAAGAAGAAGTTGGCGTAGTTTAGTTGTCCTGTTAGCGCAACCCAAACAAAGGTCAATAAGATATTAAGTAAAAAATATTTTAACATACTTCTCGTTATTTTATGCCTTGTAAAACTGATTCTATATATATCGAAGGATTCATCATTTCATGTGCTACACGTTCAGAAACTTCGAAAATTAACGGTGCATTTAATCCTATAAAGAGGGATACTCCTGCTAAAGCGACTACTGGTAAAATTAAGGCTACTTTTCCGGAGCTCACAAAAGGTGCAAAGTGGTCAATTTCTTCACTATTGGGTTTAGGTAGGTCTTTCCAGAATACTTCAGACCAGATTCGCGCCACGATAAATAAAGTAACGAAACTTGCGAAGATTAACGTCCCTAATAAAACGTACTGTTCTAATCGGAATGCTTCTTGGAATAGCATAATTTTAGGCCAGAATCCAGATAAAGGAGGAATTCCTACCAAAGAAAACAGAATAACAGCGAACAAGATGGACAATTTTGGATAGTCTTTATACAATCCTCCTAAACGGTTAATATCTTGTGTTTCTCTAATTTTCTGTATCAATCCACTCATCATAAAAAGGTTACTTTTGACAATGACATCGTGAATTAAGTAGAAGATAACCCCTACAAAGGCGAGTTCTGTATACAAACCAAATCCCGCAATTAAGTATCCGATGTGACATACAATAAAGTAAGAAAGGATACGGCGGATATTTCTTTTATTAATTGCCCCTAAAGCACCACTAATCATAGTTAGAATGGCAATCACCACAAAAACACCTAAGACAAAATCGTCCGGTTGAAATATGATGGTAAACACTCTAAACATGGAGTACACTCCCATTTTGGTCAACAATCCACCAAAAATGGCTCCAATTGCCGATGGCGGTGTATGATAAGAAGAAGGCAACCAAAAATACATTGGGAATACGGCGGATTTAATACCAAACCCAACAAAGAACAGCAAAGCTGTTACGGACACTAATCCTCTATTTTCAACAATAGCTACTTGATGCGCTAAATCGGCAATATTTAAACTTCCTGTAATTCCGTATAAAATTCCAATGGCCGTTAGGAAAATAGTTGAAGCCAGCATATTCATGGTCACATACTTGACTGCAGACTCCATCTGTCTTTTCTTCCCTCCTAAGGTTAACAAGACAAAAGAAGAGATAATCACGACCTCAAACCAAACATATAAATTGAAGATGTCTCCCGTTAAGAAAGCACCTAACAATCCCATAATCAAAAAGTGGAAAATAATAAAATACCCGAATTTGATACGGCTAATATTAATCGCAGATGTGGAGTAAATCCCTACGGCTAGTGCTACGGTTGCTGTGAGGAGCACCATCACCGCACTCAGTGTATCCGCTACGAAGGTGATACCAAAAGGAGCTTTCCAACTCCCCAATTGTAATGTAATTGCACCATACTCCCATGTTGCGGCAAATAAATTCCAACACAACAGAAAAGCAATACTATTACCAACGATGCTTATTATTTTTTGGATTTTGACATTCTTCCAAAAAATTAATAAAACAACCGCCGTAAACATATGAGCAAAAATTGGCGCTAATATGAAGTTTGAAATCATATATCTAAATCTTGAATATTAAGGGAATCTAAATCATCTGTACCGGTTGTACTATATACCTTATTCAATAAAACAATAGCGAAAGCGGTTAAACCGAAACTGATTACAATTGCGGTTAAAATTAGTGCTTGTGGCACGGGATCGGCATAAGCATCAAAGAACTGTTTATGTTCTTCATCAATAATTGGTGCTTTTCCTTTGGTTAATTCTCCCATTAAGAAAATAAGGATATTGGCGCCATTTCCCAACATCATTAATCCGAGGAGTAACTTCACCATACTTCTGCGGAACATTAAATAAACGCCTGCAGAATATAATATACCTACTAAAACTACGAGTAATAATTCCATGTAAATGCTTCTAATTAATTAAACATTTTCTGCGATTGTAAATAGGATTGTCAACACAACACCAATTACAACGAGATAAACCCCGATATCAAAAAACAAGGCGGTACCTACTGCGCCAATCACGGCGACTGATTCGGCAAACCATACCCCAGTCATCACGGGTAGCCCTAAAAAAACGGGTAATATTGCGCTTATAATAGACAATGACAGACCAATACCAATTAAACGCATAGGCGAAAATTGAAACAAGGCTAAGGTCTGTTTGGTACTATACGCAAAAGAGTGCAATACGAAGGCAATAGAAGCGATTAATCCTCCTACAAATCCTCCTCCAGAAAGATAATGTCCTCTCAACAATACAAACAAGGAGAACAGAATCAATAAAGGCAATAAATAATTGGTTGCCGTACGCAAGATTGTTGAATCTAAAACGTGGTGTTTATTCTGATATTTCCTCATCCTTCGTTCTGTATTTTAAAAGACCATATACTCCTAATGCAGCGATTGAAAGTACAATAGTCTCAATTAATGTATCAAACCCTCTAAAATCCACGAGGATTACGTTAACTACGTTTTTCCCCTTGGCTAAAATGTATGCATTTTCAGCATAATATCTACTGATTTCTTTATCTGCTGGAGATACTAAAGCTTGTAAAGTAATTAGGGAGATTAATCCACCAAAAGCGATCGAAACCACAGCATCTCTGAATTGGATTCTACGATTACTCAGTTTCAAGAAACCAGGTAATTTAAATAATACCAGGACAAATAAAACCACCGTCAGCGTATCGATGGCAAACTGTGTCATCGCTAAATCAGGTGCTCCGTAAAACACAAAGATTAAACAAATACAGTAGCCTACTACTCCTGTTGCTGCAATGGCAGACAAACGAGATGGCGTATTGATTGCAAAGAAAATAGCAATCACTGTAATTAAGAATACAACCAATTCATATACCCTAAATTCAGATAATCCTTCAGTATTAACACGCAAAGGCACATCTGCAAATAGCTTATACCCTACTAACCCAATAAAGAATACAATAATCACCATCAAATAGATTCGTAAATATCCACTTTGAAATAATCGAGTATACGTATAGGCAAATAATCTAAATTTCTCAACGACAAAACCAAAGATATGCTGTGGAGAAAGGTTATAGAAAGGCGAAACTACAGCCAACGAATTTTTGTATCCTTTAAACACGAAATACAAGGCAGTCCCCAAAAGAATAGTTCCACCGCTTAGGGCTACGATTTCATTGAATCCATGCCATAGCGCCAATTCCATATCGATTGGTTTTCCGCCAATCGCTCGAACTACCGATGCAAGTACTCCTTCATTTACTAATTGAGGTAATACTCCAAATACAACACTTAGTACAGCTAAGATTACAGGAGGTAACCACATTTGAATAGATGGTTTAGGCACATCTTGGCAAGCTTTTTTTACTTTTCCAAAAAACGGTTTAATCCCTACGAGGAAACCCGATGCTGTCAAGAATATATTCGTTAGTACAGCAGCTCCAGTAAAGACTAATGCCCATTCATTAATTGGATAGGTATACGTTGCATCATAAATGATTTCCTTTCCAATAAATCCAAAAGTCAATGGAATTCCCGCGCTAGATAAAGCCGCAATCAAGGCAGCCCCCGCTAAAGCAGGCATTGTTTTACGCAATCCTCCTAGTTGATTGATATCTCTTGTATGTGTTTGATGATCTACCGTTCCTGTTACCAAGAAAAGAGTTGCTTTATACAACGCGTGTACTAAAATAAAGATACTTGCTGCGTAAATCGCTTTTTCTGATCCTACACCAAGTAAGAAAACAATCAGTCCCAAGGCAGAAATTGTGGTATACGCGAGGATTCCTTTCATATCTTTTCGGAATACCGAGTGTATAGCACCAAATAGCATGGTTAAACCACCGATTACTTGCAAAGTGGTATTCCAATACACATGGTCCCCTAAAATAGGCGTAAAACGCGCTAAAAGATAGATTCCCGCTTTTACCATAGTTGCTGAGTGCAAATAAGCCGATACTGGTGTAGGGGCTTTCATTGCTCCAGGCAACCAAAAATGAAAAGGAAATTGAGCTGATTTAGTAAAGGCTCCCATGAACAAGAAGAACAACAATACCCCATAAGAAGCATGTTCTTTTAAGAAGTCTGATTGTGTTAGCAGTTCATGAATGGAATAACTTCCTGCGATACTTCCCATCACTGCCGCGAAGGAGAGTAAGAAGAATCCACCTAAGCCCGTAATTCCAAGTGCCCAGAGTGCACTTTTACGCGAATCCTCTTCTTCGTTATTAAATCCAATCAAGAAGAAAGAAGTAATACTGGTCAATTCCCAGAATACAAATAGGGAAATTAAGTTATCTGATAGTACGACACCGAGCATGGCGCCCATAAAGAGTCCGAGGTAGGCAAAAAATCGATGAATATAGACATGTCCTTTAAGATAGTAAGAAGCATACCAATACACGAGTGTTCCGATTCCTGTAATCAACAGGGAGAATAAGAGCGATAATCCATCTAGTTTAAAGTCAAAAGCGATACCTAAGGAAGGTACCCATTCATTTCTAAAAAGCATGACTTCTTTTCCTGACTGTATTTTTGGCAAATAGGACAGGAAATAAAAGAAAAGACTTAATGGTATTAAAGTTAATAATCCTGTAAACTTAGAACGTCCTAACCCCTTCAAAAAAAGTGTACTAAAAGCTAGTACAAAAGTGAGTAAAATAATGAATAGCATAAATGAGCTTTATTTCTCTTTTTTCAAATATTTCTATTGAGGGTAAATATATAAAAAAATCAAAAAAAAACTAATCAAAGCCAAATAACGCGCCTGTTTTTAACAAAATTATAACCATTTTTAAACAGATATAGCCACAAAAAAAGCGAGATTTTAAAATCTCGCTTTCAGGGCTAGTTATTTAACATTTGCCACAATTTATCTTTTAGTTCTTGAAGACCTTGTTGAGCAACTGCCGATATAAACATATAAGGCACTCCTTCTAGTTCTTCATCTAATTCTGCTTTCATTTCTGTTTGGAGCTCTGCATCCAACATATCTGATTTGGTAATGACTAATAGACGATCTTTATCCAGCATTTCAGGATTGTATCGTCTCAGCTCATCCAAAAGAATTTCGTATTCTTTTTTGATGTCTTCAGCATCTGCAGGCACCATAAAAAGAAGTGTAGAATTTCGTTCAATATGACGTAAGAAATAATGTCCTAAACCTTTTCCTTCTGCAGCTCCTTCGATAATTCCAGGAATATCTGCAATCACAAACGATTTAAAATCACGGTAAGCTACAATTCCCAAATTGGGTTTTAGCGTTGTAAACGGATAATCTGCAATTTTTGGTTTTGCAGAAGTTAGCACAGACAACAACGTTGACTTACCTGCGTTTGGAAACCCTACTAAACCAACATCTGCCAATACTTTCAACTCTAAAATAATATCGAGTTCTTCTCCTGGCATCCCTGGTTGCGCATAACGAGGGGTTTGGTTCGTTGACGTTCTAAAATGCCAGTTTCCTAAACCACCTTTTCCACCTTTTCCGAGGATTCGTTTTTCGTTATGTTCAGTAATTTCGAACAGGATTTCTCCTGTTTCTTTATCTTTTACAACTGTTCCTAAAGGTACTTCAATAACTCGATCATCTCCGTCAGCACCCGTACTTCTTGAACTACCACCATCACCTCCGTGCCCCGCTTTGATATGGCGCATGAATTTTAAGTGATATAACGTCCATAGTCCTTCGTTACCGACAATATAGACATGACCTCCACGTCCACCATCTCCACCATCAGGACCTCCTTTTTCAATAAATTTTTCACGGTGTAAATGCGTAGAACCTCTTCCACCTTTTCCTGAGGCCACATAGATTTTTACGTAGTCTACAAAATTCCCTTCAGTCATCTTTTATTTTATTACCTTCTCTTTGTTTTTGTCTTTTTTATCCAAGAGATCGATTAAATCAAACGGTCAATTACGCTGCTTAATCTCGTTGTAATCTCTTCAACAGTCCCGATACCATCTACTGAATTATAACAGTTTTTTCCTGTATAATAGTCAATTAATGGCGCTGTTTTTTCGTTGTATTCTTCATAGCGGCTTCTGATGATTTTCTCATCTTGATCATCTGCTCTTCCACTTGTTTTTCCTCTTTCTAGGATACGTTGTACTAAAACATCATCATTTGCTTCTAATCCAACTGTTCCTACAAAACGAATATTTTTTTCTTTTAATAAAGCTTCTAATGCTTCTGCTTGTTGAATTGTACGTGGAAAACCATCAAATAAGAACCCTGCCTTATCCATGTTTTTTTCTACTTCATCTGCAAGCATATTAATTGTAATAGAATCTGGTACCAATTCTGCTCTATCCATAAAGACCTTGGCCTGTTTTCCTAATTCTGTTCCATTTTTTAGATTATAACGAAACACATCTCCGGTAGAAATATGAGTTAAATTGTATTTTTCTTTAAGAAATTCTGCCTGTGTGCCTTTTCCTGCACCAGGTTTTCCAAATAAAACTATTGCAATCATGCTACTATACTTTATTTATGCTGTTACTGTTTATTACTCTTTAATTTGATAAATTTCCGGAATGTTTCTTCCGTGTTTATCATAATCCATCCCATACCCCACGATGAATTTATTTTCAATTTCAAAAGCGACATAATCTAGTTTAATGTCTTTGGTGTAAGCTTCTGGCTTTAAGCACAACGTACAAATTCTAACTTCTTTTGGACGTTGTTGTTCAAAAAGTTTTTTTAGCGCTACTAATGTATTTCCCGTATCTACGATGTCTTCAATAATAATTACACGTCGATCCGTCACATCAATATCCAAACCTAAAAGTTGATTTACTTGATTGCTTGATTGAGTCCCGATGTATGAAGCCATCTTAACAAAACTCATCTCACAGCTGCCTTTATATTGCTTAACTAAATCCGAAACCACCATGAAAGATCCATTCAAAACACCAATGAAGATTGGTATTTCCCCATTCATATCACGCAAAATATCATTTGCAATCTCCCCTAATCTTTCTTGAATCTGTTTTTCCGAAATAAAAGGAACAAAAGTCTTGTCTAAAACTTGAATTTCCATAAACAATTGAATTGATAATTTGCAAATATACAAAAAAGATACAGCACATTTATACTCCTTAACAGATGAATTCCAAACAAATTCATTTTGTTACGTGAGCTTGGTGAGGGGATGAAAAGGCGAAGTTGGTAAAATCACATCAAGAACAAACCGCAAACCCGTAAACAAAAAAAACGTAGCGCTTTCTTCAAACGCTACGTCTAAAACAAACTAATTCAATCTAACTCTAAAACCAAAGCTAATAAGTTTTATTGTTAAGATTATTTTTTATACACCAGATCAAGGGTATATATTATCTTCTAATACGTTGTACCATGTTATATCGATTTCAAATATAAGTTAATTTTTTAACTAAACAAGTTTTGTTTTAAGTTTTTTTTCACACTCGTAAAACTCGCGTATTAGAATTAAAAACAAGTTCGGTTTCAATAAATAATAAAACAAATCAATAAAAGTTAAAACTACTGCATTCTCCTATCATAGGCCTTATCCCCTGTTACTCCAGCTTGTATTATCTTATCTCAAGCCTAAACCACTTTTTTTGGTTCTATTTTATGTACACCATTCGATTTAGTATATCTTTGCATAAACACAATTACAACAACACAATGAATTATTATTCAACTGATTTTCGCTTGGGAATATTAGGAGGCGGTCAACTAGGCAAAATGCTTTTATACGATACACGCAAATTTGACATTGCTACTTTCATATTAGATCCAAGTAAAGAAGCTCCTGCACAATTTGGTGCACACCAATTTTTTCAAGGAGACTTAATGGACTATGAAACGGTTTATCGCTTTGGAAAAAAAGTAGATGTTTTAACCATCGAAATTGAAGGAGTAAACCTAGAAGCGTTGGATCAATTACAGCAAGAAGGTGTAAAAGTATATCCTGCTCCTGAGACTTTGCGTTTGATTCAAAACAAAGGCAAGCAAAAAGATTTCTATACTTCACACCATATTCCTACTGCTCCTTATGTGCGTTTTACCTCTAAAGCGGATTTAGTTGCTGCAGTAAATCAACAAACGGTATCTGTTCCTTTTGTATGGAAATCGGCGCAATTTGGGTATGATGGAAACGGAGTAAAAGTTGTTCGTTCTGTTGCAGATCTTACTGCATTACCAGAAGTAGAGTGTATTGCTGAGACTATGATTCCGTTCAAAAACGAATTAGCTGTGATTGTAGCGCGTTCAGCATCTGGAGAAATTAAAACTTTCCCTGTGGTAGAAATGGAATTTCACCCTGAGGCGAATCAAGTCGAATATGTAATCTGCCCAGCGCGTATTGATGCAACTGTTGCAGAAAAAGCACGAGCAATTGCCTTAACGGTTTCTGAGAAATTCAATCACGTTGGATTATTAGCTGTGGAGATGTTTCAAACACAAGAGGACGAAATTTTAGTCAACGAAGTTGCTCCTCGTCCGCATAATTCAGGCCATTATTCTATTGAAGCGAGTTATACTTCACAATTTGAACAACACATCCGCGCTATTTTAGACTTACCTTTAGGTAATACAGATAGCAAAGTTGCTGGTGTTATGGTGAATCTAGTGGGTGCAGAAGGACACACCGGACAGGTATACTACGAGGGAATGAATGAAATCTTAGCTATTCCTGGAGTTACTCCTCATATTTATGGTAAAAGAGAAACAAGACCTTTCCGAAAAATGGGTCATGTTACTATCGTAAATAGCGATATGAATAAAGCGAGAGAAATCGCTCAAAAAGTAAAAGAAACGATTAAAGTAATCAGTCAATAAGATATGAAAATAGCCGTAGTAATGGGCAGTATTTCAGATATGCCTATCATGCAAGATGCAATCGATATCATCAAAGAATTTGGGGTAGAAGTGGAAGTTGATATTGTTTCAGCACACCGTACGCCAGAGAAATTAGTTGATTTTTCTTCACACGCACACAACAGAGGGATTCAAGTGATTATTGCTGGAGCTGGTGGTGCAGCACATTTACCAGGAATGGTTGCTTCTATGTCTCCACTTCCTGTGATTGGAGTACCTGTTAAGTCAAGCAATTCAATTGATGGATGGGATAGTGTTCTTTCTATCTTACAAATGCCAGGTGGAGTACCTGTAGCAACAGTGGCTCTAAATGGTGGAAAAAATGCAGGTCTTTTGGCTTTGCAAATTTTAGGTAGCCAAAATGAAGAAATTCGCAATCAGATGATTGCTTATAAAAATGGATTAAGAGATGCAGTTTTAAAAGCAGCAGCAAGTCTTAAACAATAAATCAAATAACAAAACGCACTTTTCCAAGCGCGTTTAACTTTATACTAAACCAGTAATAGCCAATTACTGGTTTTTTTATGTCTTATTATTCCCTTTATACGTTGTTGTTTGATGTGTTTGAAATAATCGATCCCACAATGTAGTATAAAACCCGAAGTTCTTCTGTGGTTCAATATGGTGCATATTGTGAAAACTGGCTGTACCTAACCAAGTCATCCATCCTTTACGTGCAACAGTTTGTACGCGATTAAAATGACCAATTGTCCCCCATACTACATTAATGATAAAATACAATCCTACACTGAGATAGTGAAAAGGATAACACAATAGAATGAGCAGCAACATGAATCCAAAACCTGTTGCTTCTAAAGGACTAAGCACAAACAGACTCAACGCATTTACCCCGACGTGTTCATGGTGTTTTTCGTGAATAAAACGGTATAAGAATTTACTATGTGCTAGTTTATGAAAAACGTACATCCAAAAATCAACTACTAAAATCAAAGCCAATAGCTGTAAGAGTATTGTTCCAACATTTCCTTTATTGAAATCCACAGACAAATACCCTTCTCTCCACAAAAAAGCACCTAAAACAAAGATGACAATATTGCAAATCAATGTCGTTACTACCGCCCAAACATCAGATGAAACAATCGGTTGATACGCATTAACTTCAGTATGGCTCTTTTTTAAAGCATGCCACAAAAAGTAAAACAAGATTGATCCCAACATCAAGGCCAGATTAAGCAGGAATGCAAATCCTACAATTGAGCGGTAATCTTGAGTTAATATCATTTCCATCGGATTCATTGCCTTTATTTTTATAAAATAAGAATAATCAAAGTACGCATTAATGTGTGGATAATAAAAGTTTTAACTCTTTTATGAGCTAATTCCTTCTCCACTTTCCAAATCAATTCCTTGCTTGAAAAACCAATACCCCTACTCTTTTTTGTTAAAGATTTGGTAAAGTATCAATAACCCTACAGATACTTTCAACCCCTATGTTTGCTCTAACAAAAATAAACAAAAATGAAAGTAAACAACACACTAACGCTATTGACTGCGAGTTTCCTATTGACCCTTGCTACCACATCGTGTAACAATGACGACAACAAAGTAACAGATAAAGATCCTGTTACAGAGGAGCCTAAACCAGTAGACCCTAAAAATCCTGTGGTTTTAAAAAATCATTCTAAAACCCCAGCATTTGTTTATGCAATGCCTGGTTTTAGCAACTTGGAAATCTTTTCTCTTATTTCTAGTGAAGATCAATTAGAAGGATCTCCAGAATTTGTATTTGGCGGTCAACCTGATGGTGCTGGTTTTATGAAAGATCCAAATGGAGAGGGTTATTTGATGATTACGAATCATGAAATCATGCAATCCGTTTCTCGTGTTTATTTAGATAAGACCTTCAAACCTGTCAAAGGAGAATATATCGTAGATGGAATTGGTGGAATCACGCGTTTATGTTCTGCAACCTTAGCTAAACCAGAACTACACGGATTTGGTCCTGTATTTTTAACAGCTGGTGAATCTGGTGAAGAAAGTATGGTACATGCTATTGATCCTTTAGGTTCAACAGATTTAAAATCCTCAACAGATCGCGTTTTACCAGCTTTAGGAAAAGCGAGTATGGAAAATGCAGTTCCTTTACCTATGGATGTTTCTAAAGGGAAAACGTATATCGTAATTGGAGAAGATCAAGGATATGGTTCAAGCCACCAAAGTGCGGGACAATTATTGATGTATGTAGGAAATCAAGGCGATTTACACGATGGAAAATTATATGCACTAAAGAGAAAATCTGGTGGGTATACGGAAATGGATATGACGAAAGGCATGGAATATGACGTAGAATTCGTAGAAATTCCAAATGCTAAGAATCTAACGGGTGCACAAATCAATCAAAAAAATATGGAGTTGGGTGTGATTCGTTTTTCACGTGTAGAAGACATCGACTACCGCAAAGGAGCGAATAAAGGAAACGAAATGTACTTCACTGCAACAGGACAAGCTAGCGGAGGAAATCCAGTAGACGGTTTCACCATGTGGGGACGTGTATACAAATTAGTTTTAGACAAAAATAATATGCTAACAGGTAAACTATCTGTTGCAGCAGAAGGAGATAGCAACCCAGGACATAATCTTATCAACCCTGATAACCTTTGTGTTACAGAAAACTACGTTTATATTCAAGAAGATGGTGATTCTTACTACGCAGATGCGAAACACGATTCTTATATCTGGCAATATAAAATTTCAGATGGAACATACAAGCCGTGGTTGAATATGAAACACAACAGACAAGATGCGCAATGGCAAGCGAATTACAACCAATCAGGTAATTTACAAAAGTTTGGTTCTTGGGAATTTGGTGCTATGGAAGATATTTCGGACTTAACAGGGATTCCAAATACGTTTGCGGTGAATATCCACTCTCATACTTGGCAAAAAGAGGAGTTTATGAACGCAGATAAAGCTGGCGTAAACAAAAACAAAGAAGGCGGACAAGTCGTAATCATTCGCAACGTCGAAAAATAATGTACCATTTACTACACTTTACATGCTATCACTAGCGTGTAAAGTGTCTTTTTATACTATGCAGCACCTAAAACCCTACTTCCTTTTGTTTATGCTTGCAATTGGAATCACAAGTTGTCAAAAAAAAGACACCTATCAATCCCTTACTTACAATACTTATTTGGTAGAACAAGTAGATACACTTAGTTCCAACATCGACCAACTTATTCACGCTATAGAACATAATCAAGATAGTACGCAAATTAGACAAAGATTTATTGCCAGCAGACTTGCTTATAAAAAAATTGAATGGGCGGTATCCTATTTTCTACCTCATACAGCAGCAGCTATTAATGGTCCTGCATTAGATCAACTCGATTTAGACGAAAACAAATTCATTCCTGCAGAAGGATTTCAAGTGGTTGAAGAATTCCTTTATCCCGTCTATGATAGCACCTCAAAAGAGGAACTGTTGCTACAATCACGAAAGCTCAAAAACTTATCGAACAAAATCCACAAAAACTTTGAGGCTATTACCTTTGAACCTGCTTCTGTACTAGAAGCGCTGAAATTGGAAATTTTCCAAATCACTACGTTAGGTATTACAGGTTTTGATACCCCTGCAAGTAAATTGCAATTTATCGAAGCTACCGCTAGTTTATCAGGCGTTGGTCAGGCGATACAAACCTCTAAGGCATGGACAACTACACAAGCTTATGAGACAATCGATCAATTGCTAACAGAAGCAATCGCTTTATGCCAAGCTAATCCTGCGAAAAACTCCTTTGACTACCTTACTTTCATTTTGAAGTATTTAGATCCTTTAGCCAAAGAAATTGTTGCTTTACAACGCGAATTAGCGATTCCTTTTTTACAAACCAATCAAGTCATTGGGGGTGAAACAGGTTCTTTATTTGATGCCAATACCATTAATCTCAATGCTTTTTTACCGGATAGTACCTATTATCCAACATCAAGTAAAATTGCGTTAGGAAAGGAATTGTTTTTTGATCAACAATTATCAAAAGAGAATACGAGAAGTTGTGCCACTTGCCACCATCCTGATAAAGCCTTCAGCGAAAACAGAAAAACTTCGCTGGATTTAACGGGGAATCCTTTGCATAGAAATGCTTTATCTTTAAATTATGCCGCTTACTATCACGGTCAATTTTGGGATATGCGCAGTGTGACACTAGAAAGTCAAACCTCAGATGTCATTACCAATAAGGATGAGATGCACGGTAATTTACAAGAGATTGTCCAGGTATTAAATCAAAGTGAGGCCTATAAAAAGCACTTTGCTCAAGCCTATCAAACCGATGCTCCGATTGCTGTTTGGCAAGTAGAAAATGCACTGGCTTCTTATATCCGTTCGCTTTCTACCTTCAACTCTAGATTTGATCTATATATGAGAGGAAATAAAACAGCTATGACCGCACAAGAACAACAAGGGTTTAATCTATTTGTAGGAAAAGCTCAATGTGCTACTTGTCACTTTCTGCCTGTATTTAATGGAACTGTTTCTCCTTACTTCAGAAGTTCTGAGCAAGAAATTCTCGGTGTTCCAAAAGACAAAGCAGGTACCCAATTAGATGGTGATTTGGGTCGTTATGTATTCAATACAGATTTGGACCAATTGAAGCACTCATTTAAAACACCTACCGTTCGAAATATCAACGAAAGCGGTCCTTATATGCATAATGGAGTATATGAGACGCTTGAAGAAGTCATGGACTTCTACAACAAAGGAGGTGGTCTTGGCTTAGGTTTGGATGTAGAAAATCAAACCCTTCCTGACACTCCATTAGATTTAACCGATCAAGAAATTCAAGCTATAGTAGCCTTTATGAAAGCACTAAGTGATCAAGTATAAAAAAAGTCCTTGGCATGCCAAGGACTTTTTTTTATTTCTCTTTTTTAGTCGTTATGTATTGACTAACCGTTTTAATTTCTTGTTCTTTTTTCTTTGGATAGATTAAGAGGATATCCTCCTTGTCTACTACAATGTAATCATTTAACCCATCAACCACTACGCATTTTCCTTTATCAGTACGTACAATGTTGTTGGTTGCATTATTGAAATACACCTGAGCATTTACCACTGCATTGTCTGAAATATCCTTTGGTAGTTTTTCGTATAACGATCCCCAAGTTCCTAAATCATTCCAATCAAAAGTTGCGGGTAAAACATAAACATTATTGGCTTTTTCCATCACTGCATAATCAATAGAGATATTCTCTGCTTCTGAATAATGCTCGTCAATGTACGATTTTTCCTGATCTGTATTAAACAAGTCATATCCCGCTTCAAAAAGCGCGGTCATTTCTGGCTGAAAATTCGAAAAAGCATCTAATATTGCACTCACACTCCACACGAAAATTCCTGAATTCCACAGAAAATGTCTACTTTGAATAAACTTTCTTGCGGTTACATAATCTGGTTTCTCTCGGAACTGTACTACTTTTTTGATGGGTCTAGAATCTAACTTATTAAATTCAATATACCCATATCCTGTATTAGGAAAAGTAGGTAAGATTCCCAACGTCATCAATACTTGATCTCTTTCACAAACGTCAAACGTACGTTGTAAATTCGATACAAATTGAAGCTCATCTTCTATCCAGTGATCACTCGGTGCAACGACCATCACTGCATCGGGATTGAGTTTTTTAATTTTCATTGCAGCATACAAAATACACGGTGCGGTATTTCGCATGGCAGGTTCTAAAATGATATTATCGGGTTCTACTGAAGGCAATTGCTCCTGAACGATTGTTTTGTAATTCTCATGGGTTAAAATCAAGATATTCTCTTTCGGTATTAACTGAGACAATCGCATGAATGTTTTTTGAATCAGTGTTTCACCTGATCCCAACATATCGTGGAACTGTTTAGGAAATTCTGGAGTGCTTACTGGCCAAAAACGCGAACCAACTCCTCCCGCCATTACAACAGCATAATAATTCGAACTCATACTATTCTTCTTATTGTTTTACAACATAATGTGTCATCATTTCAACTTCAGCGTTTGCCTTAAAGACAAATAATCGCCCTGTTGCTACTTCTAAACACTCAAATCTTTTTACACGCAATGGACCGCGTTTAAACACTTTGCCATTATAAGTTTTAAAATGGCTTCCTAAAGGAATTTCATATACAAAACAATGGTTGCTACTTTTTTCTACTTTATCGTACATGCGCATGGCAATCGACAAGCGCTCATCTGTATCGCTACTTGCCGAAGGGTTTCTAAAATGATTGGCCAAAAGAGGCAACAATCGATCTGGGAAAACCTCTGGTCTTAAAAAAGGCAACATAAGCAAGCGAAATGTTTGTTTCCACTCCACTCCATGTGGTTTGATATGACGTCCATATTTCTGAAAAGCAACCAAATGGGCAATCTCGTGAATTAAAGTCATTAAAAAGCGATAGGGATTTAAATTGGAATTAATGGTAATTAAATGCTTGCCATCTAGTCCTCTGGTATAATCCCCATGTCGCGTTACTCTTTCATTCACTATTTTCAAATGAATGTGGTAATGCTTGATTAATTCAAAAGCTGCCTCTAAGGCTGATTCCGGTAAATAAGGCCTGAGTATCGTAATCAATCTATTTATTTTTAAGGTGTCGTACTAGATGCTTGTAGTACTTTACCATTAAAATATTTATTTCCTGTAAGTGCAAAATCACTTATGTATTCTCCAATTTCTTCTGGCATTAAAGGTGCTTGATACCCTGGAAAAGCTTCTTCTAACATTTCAGTTTGAACCGCTCCTAAGGCAATCACATTAAATGCAATGCCCATCTCTTTGTATTCTTCTGCTAACAATTCACTTAAGATGATAACGGCTCCTTTGCTTGAACTATAAGCTGCCAAACCACCAAATTTCATTGTTCCTTGTACTCCTCCCATACTGCTAATAGTCACAACATGACTATTTACTACAAAATGTGGGATACACAATTGTACTAAACGCGCCAAACCAAATACATTGACCTTGTATACCCATTCGAATTCTTCTGTTGTGATTTCTTCAAAAGGTTTATTTACTAAAGCCCCTGCATTATTAATCAGAATATCAATATGCCCCCATTCCGTAGCAACATAGTCACTTACTTTTTGAAGATCTGCTTCAATAGTAAGATCTATTTCTAGACAGGTAACATTTTTATAAGCTGCTAATTCAGCTGCTTTTTTTCGAGAAACGGCTAAAATCTTATGTCCTCTGCTCGCTAATATTTTTGCGGTTTCTAAACCAATACCGCGGCTTGTTCCCGTAACAATTATATGTTTCATCTTTAGTTTTTCAATCTAATTTCACCAGAAGGTAAGTTAATCAATTTTTCTACGACAGGAATAAATTTTTTAGTTAGTTCTGTCATAAAGGGTACATCCATCAAATGCGCTTCATCTTTGACATGATGATAGTATTTGAAATTCTCAAAATCAGAAGAGCTGAAGGTTTGACTTGGTATAGTAAAGGCTAAATAAAAAGGATAATTATCAGAACGCTTAAACAATTGCATTGCTTCTGCATCCTCAAATCGCCCTGCCAAATTTTCGCCTGCTATTTCATTTATTTTGGCTGCCAAATTACTTTGGTCATATCCAGTGATAAAGGTTGTGTATTCTCGCTTCATTGGAACCCCAAGCATCTCAAAATTCAACATCATAACGACATTTGCTTCTTCTTCTTTTAATCGATTTGCTAAGTGTGTTGAACCTAAAAGTCCTAATTCTTCCGCAGTAAAGAAACAAACTAAAACTGTGCGTTTCATTTCTTTTTTTGCCAGATTTCGCGCTAACTCTAATACGATACTCACTCCAGAAGCATTGTCATTCGCTCCGTTTGCAATAGAATCTCCTGCTACCGGTTTCTGAATGCCAATATGGTCGTAATGCGCGCCTAGAACAACAATTTCATTCTTCAGTTCGGGATCTTGGCCTGGAATAACCCCAACCACATTCCATGTATTTTCCACTTCTACTAACTTATCTTCATAGCTCGTAAAATATGGCTTGATCCCATACGCTTGAAGTTCTTCCGCTAAATATGTAGCAGCTTGTACATTTCCATCCTTCCCAGAATCTCTCCCTAGCAATTCATCCGATGCTAAATAATTCAACGTAGTTTGAATTTTCAATGCAGAAACCTCTCTTTCCGCTTCCCTTGATAACTTAGACGACACCCCACATGATGTAGCTACAATCGCTAATAAAAAACTAAAATATCTCACTTTAAACATGGTATCAAAAATACAAAATACCCTCGGTATTTTACAGCCTTTTCGTAGAAACTAATACTAAAAAAACAAAAAAAAGCCTGCAAAATGCAAGCTTTTTATTTCAATTCTATATTTTTTGATTACGCCAGCATCGTAACTGGGTTTTCAATATAACTTTTTAATGTTTGTAAGAATTGTGCTCCTGTAGCACCATCTACTGTTCTGTGATCACAAGCCAATGTAACAGTCATTGTATTACCAACTACAATTTGTCCGTTTTTCACTACTGGTTTTTCAACAATAGCTCCTACAGATAAAATTGCAGAGTTTGGCTGGTTGATAATTGAAGTAAACGATTGGATTCCGAACATTCCTAAGTTAGAAACTGTAAACGTACTACCATCCATTTCTGCAGGTGTAAGTTTTTTCGTTTTCGCTTTACCCGCTAATTCTTTTACTTTTGCTCCAATGTGAGTTAACGACATTTGGTCTGTAAAAGGCAATACAGGTACTACTAATCCATCCTCTACTGCTACTGCAACTCCAACATTGATGTGGTGGTTGTAAATAGTAGCATTATCTGTCCATTGTGTATTTACTTGAGGGTGTTTACGCAAGGCCATTGCACAAGCTTTAACCACCATATCATTGAACGATACTTTTGTGTCAGGTAATTCATTAATTAACTTACGAGAAGCCATAGCATTATCCATGTCAATTTCGATTGTTAAATAATAGTGAGGGGCAGTAAATTTAGATTCCGCTAAGCGACGTGCAATTGTTTTGCGCATTTGCGAGTTCTTCACTTCTTCTGAACTTACTTCTCCAGCAGGAATAAATGGTTGTACTGCTGCCACTGTTGCCGTTGCTTGTGCAACTGGAGCTGCTGTTTGTGCAGGAGCTTGTGCTGCCGTTGGAACAAAGTTTTCAACGTCGCGTTTGATAATACGTCCGTTTTCACCTGAACCTTTTACTTGAGTCAAGTTAATTCCTTTCTCTTCAGCTATCTTTTTAGCTAAAGGAGAAACGAATACTCTTCCTCCTGTTGCAGTTTCTGTTGCAACTGGTGCTGCTACAGATTCCGCTGCTTTTGGTGCTTCAACTGGTGTCTCAGTTGCTGTTGTAGCAACTCCACCGTTTTTCGCTCCTTCAACTAGAGCAGTAACATCAGTTCCTGCAGGCCCTAAAATAGCTAATACGCTATCAATAGGCGCTGATTCACCTTCTTGTATTCCAATGTATAATAACGTTCCTGATTCGAAAGCTTCAAATTCCATTGTTGCTTTATCTGTCTCAATTTCCGCTAAGATATCACCTTCTTCAATTTTATCTCCTACTTTTTTAATCCAGCTAGCCACAGTTCCTTCTGTCATCGTATCACTTAAACGCGGCATCGTGATTACTTTCACACCTGCTGGAATAGCTGGTGCTGCAGTAGTCGTTTTTTCTTCTGCTTTGGGAGCTTCAACTTCTGCTACTTTTTCAGCAGCTGGAGCCGCACCTCCGCCAATTAAAGCAGAAATATCTTCACCTTCATTTCCAATAATAGCAAGAAGCGAGTCAACTGGAGCAGCTTCTCCTTCTTGTAATCCAATGTATAACAATGTTCCTTCATAGAAAGATTCAAATTCCATTGTTGCTTTGTCTGTTTCGATTTCAGCAAGGATATCTCCTTCAGAAATCTTATCTCCAACTTTCTTTAACCAAGCTGCAACAACACCTTCTGTCATGGTGTCGCTTAAGCGTGGCATTGTAATTACTTCTGCCATATTATTTTATTATAATCTATGAGGTAAAAAAGGATAATTCTCTTGATCGTATACTACGTCGTACATTACGTTCAACTCAGGGAACGGAGACTCTTCAGCGAACTTCTCACATTCAACTACTAAGTCTTTCACACGTTGATCCATAGCCTCGATTTCGCTTTCTGTAGCGTAACCATTTGCTTTAATCACATCTAAAACTTGCGTAATTGGATCTATTTTTTTGTATTCTTCAACCTCTTCTTTTGAACGGTAATTTTGTGCATCCGACATCGAGTGACCTCTGTATCGGTATGTTTTCATTTCTAGTAAAGTAGGTCCATCTCCACGACGCGCTCTTTCGATTGCTTCGTACATAGCTTCTGCTACTTTTACTGGGTTCATTCCGTCTACTGGTCCACTAGGCATTTCATATCCTAATCCCAATTTCCAGATTTCTGAGTGATTTGCTGTACGCTCAACAGAAGTTCCCATTGCATATCCATTATTTTCAATAATAAATACAACTGGTAATTTCCAGTTCATTGCCATATTGAAAGTCTCATGCAATGATCCTTGACGTGCTGCACCATCACCGAAGTAGCACATGGTTACTGCTTTTCTATCAAAATATTTATCTGCGAATGCTAATCCAGCTCCCAAAGGAATTTGTCCACCTACAATACCATGTCCACCATAGAAGTTGTGCTCTTTAGAAAAGATGTGCATCGATCCTCCCAAACCTTGAGAAGTACCTGTTCCTTTTCCTAATAACTCTGCCATGATTCTTCTTGGGTCAACACCCAATCCGATTGGTTGTACGTGATTTCTGTATGCTGTAATCATTTTGTCTTTTGACAAATCCATTGCGTGTAAAGCTCCAGCCAAAACAGCTTCTTGCCCATTATACAAGTGTAAGAATCCTCTTACTTTTTGTTGAATATATAAAGCGGCAAGTTTATCTTCAAACTTTCTCCAAAATAGCATGTCTTCATACCACTTTAGATAAACTTCTTTTGTAATTTCTTTCATATGACTTTACTTTTCATGAGTAGATCAGCTACTCTAAATACAGACTTTGCTAAATACCCACTATACTGTGGAAAGGCAAAAATAGCACATCTACTTTAGATTGAAAAATTTATTTGAAGTATTTTAAATTACAGTTATTATTCTTTATATATTTTAAGAAAATATTTAATTTTAGCTAAACATATCCCCTTAACACTACTACAAATATAGCCTCACAATCTCCTTTTCATCCAATTATTCACAGTCCTTTCCTCTTTTTTATACGAAAGAAGTAGTTCAAATTTACTTGTACTTTCTATTCCTAAAATTCACCGTAATTTCTCCCTAGAATTAAACCCGAAATTCTTTCTCATCTCCCAGTCAAAAGGTTCTCTTTATTCCAAAAAATAAGCCCTTCTAGAGAATTTCTCTTCAAAGGGCTCGATTCACGCTTAAAATAAAATATAAATTAGGTCATTACTTTCTTTTTATACGAATATAAACCGGGTGGTAACAACGACTATCCTAATTTTGGCTTTATTGTAAGGTCAGATGAAATGCACTATCGCTCACATTTAGCTTTGCTATTTTTGTATTTCCTTACACTTACACCTATACACGTTGTGTTGCGTAGTTCTTTCATTTTGCTAGAACAAAACAAATCTATTTCGGCGGTAATTCCAATAAAATTGGATTAAGCTATAGTTAACCTATATCAATTTTAGGTTATGAAATCCAAGCTACATCACATTCAACAAGTGGATGTGATTCTCCTATACTTCCAGACCAAATGCTCAATTTTAAACAAACAATGCAATACAATCCTCCCCTAATGAATATAAACCTCATATTTAGCATAAAAACGGCCGATACAGCGGTAAAAAGACAATCAAAGAGGCATCCAAACAACTTTAATGTTGAGATAACATTTGATCTTCTTACAAGTACATGCAACGAAAACATCAAGAAATTGTAAACCATCTTTTTTTGTCAAACGGCGTCATTCCACAGTAAACATAAAAAAAGCCTCGCACTTTCGTGCGAGGCTTTTCTATATAGCGCTAATTAAGCTTCTCCTTTGGGTCCAAAATTGATTGGTGGCATTGAATTATTACTAGCTTCATAATCTCTGATCTCACCATTTGACTGTTCAAACCTATTGATATTATCTTCTAGAGCTCGTAAAAGTCTTTTTGCATGTTGTGGAGTTAAGATGATTCTCGACTTCACTTTTGCTTTTGGTACACCTGGCATAATGTTAACAAAATCGACAACAAATTCAGTATTTGAATGATTGATTATTGCCAGATTTGAATAGGTTCCTTCTGCCGTTACTTCATCCAACTCAATGTTGAAATTATTTTGTTCTTCAGCCATGGTTTAGAAATTTAATTCTTGTTCTTGCGTTAATAAATCTCCATTTTCATTTGAAGAAACAATGATACTTTCATACTCACGCATACCAGTACCTGCAGGGATTCTATGTCCAACAATAACGTTTTCTTTTAATCCCATTAATGTATCAATCTTACCAGCAACTGCTGCTTCGTTTAATACTTTTGTTGTTTCCTGGAACGACGCTGCAGAGATAAATGACTTCGTTTGTAGGGAAGCTCTAGTAATACCTTGTAGAATTGGTGTACCAGTTGCTGGCATAACATCTCTAGAAATTACTAGGTTTTTATCTTCACGTTTTAACAATGAATTCTCATCGCGTAATTCTCTCATTGAAACAATTTGTCCTTCTTTCAAGTTCTCAGATTCACCAGCATCAACAACAACTTTCATACCGAATAAACGGTCGTTTTCAACGATAAAGTCACTTGTGTGAACCAATTGATCTTCTAAGAACAAAGTATCTCCTGGATCTTGGATTTGAACTTTACGCATCATTTGTCTAATAACAACCTCAAAGTGTTTGTCATTAATTTTTACCCCTTGTAAACGGTACACCTCTTGGATCTCGTTTACTAAGTACTGCTGTACAGCAGAAGGTCCTTGGATACGTAAAATATCATCTGGAGTAATTGCTCCATCTGATAAAGGTACACCAGCTCTTACGAAGTCATTCTCTTGTACTAAGATTTGGTTAGAAAGTTTAACTAAATACTTTCTTACATCACCTGTTCTAGATTCAACAACGATTTCTCTGTTACCTCTCTTCACCTTACCGAAAGATACAACTCCATCAATTTCAGAAACTACAGCTGGGTTCGACGGATTACGCGCTTCTAAAAGCTCAGTAATACGAGGTAAACCTCCTGTAATATCCCCTGCTTTTGATGTATGACGAGGAATCTTAACTAATACTTTACCAGCTTTAATTTTCTCCCCATCGTTTACCATTAAGTGAGAACCTACTGGTAAGTTGTATGAACGAATTAACTCACCATCTTTACCATAAATTAATAAAGTAGGAATTAATTTTTTGTTTCTTGATTCGCTAATTACTTTCTCTTGGAAACCAGTTTGCTCATCGATTTCAACCATGAACGTTTGTCCTTGCTCGATATCTTCATAAGCAACTTTACCTGTGAACTCAGAAACGATTACACCGTTATAAGGGTCCCATTTACAGATCATAGCTCCTTCTTCAACCACATCACCATCGTTTACATAGATTGTAGAACCATAAGGAATGTTGTTTGTAGTTAACAAAATTCCAGTATTTGGATCGAACAATTTCACCTCTGTAGAACGAGAAATTACGATGTTGATTGCTTTTCCATCATTATCTTCACCTTCAACTGTTCTAAGTTCTTCGATCTCTAAACGACCTTTGAATTTAGCATTGATTGTAGATGTTTCAGAAATATTTCCTGCCGTACCCCCTACGTGGAACGTTCTCAGTGTTAACTGTGTACCTGGCTCCCCAATTGATTGAGCAGCAACAACTCCAACAGCTTCTCCTTTTTGAACCATTCTAGCCGTAGCTAAGTTACGTCCATAACATTTCGCACAGATACCAACTTTAGCCTCACAAGTTAATGGAGAACGAACTTCAACTGATTCGATAGGAGCAGCGTTGATTGCTTTAGCAATAGCTTCAGTGATTTCCTCACCAGCACCAACAATTACTTCTGAGTTTAATGGATTCACTACGTTGTTTAACGCAACACGTCCTAATACTCTTTCTCCTAACGTTTCGATTACCTCTTCGTTTTTCTTTAATGGCATTACATCAATACCTCTTAAAGTACCACAATCTACAGAGTTAACGATAACATCTTGTGCAACGTCATGTAGACGACGAGTTAAATATCCAGCATCCGCTGTTTTTAAAGCCGTATCCGCAAGACCTTTACGAGCACCGTGAGTAGAAATGAAATACTCTAAAATCGATAGACCTTCTTTAAAGTTAGAAAGAATCGGGTTTTCGATAATTTCACCACCACCTGCTGTTGATTTTTTCGGCTTAGCCATCAAACCACGCATACCTGTTAACTGACGAATCTGCTCTTTAGAACCCCTCGCTCCAGAATCCAACATCATGTATACTGAGTTAAATCCTTGTTTATCTTCGCGAATGTTCTTCATTGCTAATTCAGTCAACATGGCGTTCGTTGAAGTCCAAACGTCAATAACTTGGTTGTAACGCTCGTTATTTGTGATAAGCCCCATGTTATAGTTCATTGTAATATGATCTACTTGTTGGTTTGCATCATCAATCAAATCTTGTTTTTTCCCTGGAACGATAATATCACCTAAACTGAATGATAATCCTCCTCGGAAAGCGTAACCATACCCCATTCCTTTGATATCATCTAAGAATGCAGCTGTTGTAGGTACATCAGTTGTAGCTAAAATACCTCCAATAATATCACGAAGTGATTTTTTCGTTAATACCTCATTGATATAACCTGCTTTTTCAGGAACTACCTCGTTGAACAAGATACGTCCAGCCGTTGTTTCAATGATTCTATACGCTAATTCACCTTTTTCGTTATAATCTTTAGCACGTACTTTTACCCCAGCATTCAAGTCAAGTTTCCCTTCGTTGATTGCAATGTGTACTTCCTCTACAGAGTAGAATGTTAATCCTTCTCCTTTTACAATTTCTTCTGGTGTAGACTTACGTAACTTAGTCATATAGTAAAGACCAAGTACCATGTCTTGAGAAGGTACTGTGATAGGCGCACCATTCGCTGGGTTCAAAATATTATGTGAAGCCAACATTAATAATTGAGATTCCAAGATTGCCTCAGGCCCTAACGGTAAGTGAACGGCCATCTGGTCACCATCGAAATCCGCGTTAAACGCCGTACACACTAATGGGTGTAACTGAATCGCTTTACCTTCAATCAATTTAGGTTGGAATGCTTGAATACCTAAACGGTGCAACGTAGGAGCACGGTTCAATAGAACTGGGTGACCTTTAATTACGTTTTCTAAGATATCCCAAACTACTGGTTCTCTTTTATCAATAATTTTCTTCGCAGATTTTACTGTTTTTACAATTCCTCTTTCAATCAACTTACGGATAACAAAAGGTTTGTAAAGTTCAGCTGCCATATCTTTTGGCAATCCACATTCATATAATTTCAATTCAGGTCCAACGACAATTACCGAACGAGCAGAATAATCCACACGCTTACCTAGTAAGTTTTGACGGAAACGTCCTTGTTTACCTTTTAATGAATCAGATAATGATTTTAATGGACGGTTAGATTCTGTTTTAACAGCAGAAGATTTTCTAGTGTTATCGAACAATGAATCCACAGCCTCTTGAAGCATACGTTTTTCATTACGCAAGATTACTTCAGGAGCTTTAATTTCCATTAATCGTTTTAAACGGTTGTTACGGATAATTACACGACGATATAAATCGTTCAAATCCGACGTTGCAAAACGACCACCATCTAATGGCACTAATGGACGTAATTCAGGTGGAATAACTGGAATAACTTTTAAGATCATCCATTCTGGTCTATTCTCGCGATTCTCGTTTGATTCACGGAAAGCCTCAACCACTTGAAGACGTTTTAATGCTTCAGTTTTTCTTTGTTTAGATGTTTCGTTATTAGCAGCATGACGCAATGTATACGACAATTGATCTAAATCAGTTGTTGCTAATAAATCCATGATACATTCAGCACCCATTTTAGCGATGAATTTATTTGGATCTGTATCATCTAAGAATTGATTTTCCATCGGAAGAGAATCAGCAATATTCAAATACTCTTCTTCTGTTAAGAAATCAAGGCGATTTAATTGTTCACCCTCAGCATTTTTAGCAATACCTGGTTGAATTACTACATATCGCTCGTAGTAAATAATCATATCAAGCTTCTTAGAAGGAAGCCCTAAGATGTAACCAATTTTATTAGGTAAAGAACGGAAATACCAAATATGTGCAATAGGCACAACAAGGTTGATATGCCCTACTCTATCTCTACGTACTTTCTTTTCAGTAACTTCAACACCACAACGGTCACAAACGATTCCTTTGTAGCGAATTCTTTTATACTTACCACAAGCACACTCGTAATCCTTTACAGGTCCAAAAATACGCTCGCAGAATAAACCATCACGTTCTGGTTTATGCGTACGATAGTTAATTGTTTCTGGCTTTAGAACTTCCCCTCTTGATTCAGCAAGAATCGATTCAGGTGAAGCTAAACCAATTGAGATTTTATTAAACCTTTTTACGGTATTTTTCTCTTTATTTCTATTCATGGTAAACTTACTTGTTAAAGTGTATGATAAAGAGTAAGCAGCAAAAAAACTGCTTACTCTAAAATCTATAGTTTATTCTTCTAATCTGATGTCTAGTCCAAGACCTTTTAATTCATGCATTAATACATTGAATGATTCAGGTAATCCTGGTTCTGGCATAGTTTCACCTTTAACGATAGCTTCGTAAGTTTTCGCTCTACCAATAACGTCATCTGATTTTACCGTCAAAATCTCACGTAATGTACTTGATGCTCCGTATGCTTCTAGAGCCCAAACCTCCATCTCTCCAAAACGCTGACCTCCAAATTGAGCTTTACCTCCTAATGGTTGTTGCGTAATTAAAGAGTATGGTCCGATTGAACGCGCGTGCATCTTATCATCAACCATGTGTCCTAATTTCAACATGTAAATAACTCCTACTGTTGCTCTTTGGTGGAAACGCTCTCCAGTTCCTCCATCGTACAAATAAGTATGTCCAAATCTAGGAATACCAGCTTCATCTGTAAGGGCATTGATTTGATCTAAGTTTGCACCGTCGAAAATTGGAGTAGCATATTTTTTACCCAATTTTTGTCCAGCCCATCCTAAAACAGTTTCATAAATCTGACCAATGTTCATACGAGATGGTACCCCTAATGGGTTTAACACGATATCAACTGGTGTACCGTCTTCTAAGAATGGCATGTCTTCATCGCGAACGATTCTAGCAACAATACCTTTGTTACCGTGACGTCCTGCCATCTTATCCCCAACTTTTAACTTACGTTTTTTAGCAATATAAACTTTTGCAAGTTTTAAGATTCCTGATGGTAATTCATCCCCAACAGTAATCATAAATTTCTCTCTACGTAAAGCACCTTGTAAGTCATTCAACTTAATTTTGTAGTTGTGAATCAAGTCAGTAATCATACTGTTTGTTTCTTCATCAACTGTCCATTGTCCTTTCGTTAAGTGAGCGAAATCATCCACTGCATGTAACATTTTTTGAGTGAATTTCTTTCCTTTTGGTAAGATTTCCTCTCCTAAATCATTCAATACACCTTGAGATGTTTTACCATTCACGATGAAGAATAATTTTTCAACTAAACGATCTTTCAATTCATTGAACTTCACTTCGAATTTAGTTTCTAGTAAAGCTAAATCATCTTTATCTTTAGAACGTTTGCGTTTGTCTTTTACAGCTCTTGCAAATAATTTCTTATCTAATACCACCCCTCTTAATGAAGGTGAAGCTTTTAACGATGCATCTTTAACATCTCCAGCTTTATCACCGAAGATTGCGCGTAATAACTTCTCTTCAGGTGTTGGATCAGATTCACCTTTCGGTGTAATTTTACCAATAAGGATATCACCAGGCTTCACTTCAGCACCGATGCGGATCATACCATTTTCATCTAAATCCTTCGTTGCTTCCTCACTTACGTTCGGGATATCATTAGTCAACTCTTCGTTTCCTAATTTTGTATCTCTCACCTCTAAGGTATAGTCATCGATATGGATAGAAGTAAAGATATCTTCACGTACTACTTTCTCTGAAATTACGATAGCATCCTCGAAGTTGTACCCTTTCCATGGCATAAATGCCACTTGTAAGTTACGTCCAAGAGCTAACTCTCCATTTTGTGTAGCATATCCTTCACATAATACTTGACCTCTTGTTACTCTATCTCCTTTGCGAACGATAGGTTTCAAGTTGATACAAGTACTTTGGTTCGTTTTTCTAAACTTAATTAGATTATATACTTTTTCGTCTGGATCAAAGCTGATTAAACGCTCATCATCCGTACGATCGTACTTAATAATAATTTTCTGTGCATCTACATACTCAACAACACCTTCACCTTCTGCGTTAATTAAAACACGTGAATCTGAAGCAACTTGTCTTTCTAAACCTGTACCTACGATTGGAGAATCCGCACGTAATAAAGGCACAGCCTGACGCATCATGTTCGATCCCATCAACGCACGGTTCGCATCATCGTGCTCTAAGAATGGAATCAATGAAGCTGAGATAGAAGCAATCTGGTTAGGAGAAACGTCTGTATAGTGTAAGTCTTTCGGTTCAACCACTGGGAAATCCCCTTCTTCTTTTACAACTACACGTTCTTCTGTGATGTTTCCTTCGTTATCCATCGGAACGTTCGCTTGTGCGATTAACATTCCTTCTTCTTCTTCAGCACTCAAATAAGTTGGAGCATTCACGATATCCACTTTTCCATCCACAACTGGGCGGTAAGGTGTTTCGATGAATCCCATATTATTCACTTTTGCATACACCGCAAGAGATGAAATCAAACCAATGTTTGGTCCCTCTGGCGTTTCAATAGGACATAAACGTCCGTAGTGTGTATAGTGAACGTCACGTACCTCGAATCCGGCTCTTTCTCTAGATAAACCTCCAGGTCCTAGAGCAGATAAACGACGTTTGTGTGTAATCTCTGCCAATGGATTCGTTTGGTCCATGAACTGAGATAACTGGTTTGTTCCGAAAAATGAATTAATCACTGACGATAACGTCTTCGCGTTAATTAAGTCGATTGGAGTAAACACTTCGTTGTCACGTACGTTCATACGCTCGCGAATTGTTCTAGCCATACGTGCTAAACCAACACCAAATTGTGCTGATAATTGCTCACCTACAGTACGTACACGACGGTTTGATAAGTGGTCAATATCATCAATTTCAGCTTTAGAGTTAATTAATTCAATCAAGTATTTAACAATAGTGATAATATCCTCTTTTGTCAATACCTGTTTGTCAATTGGGGTATCAAGATTAAGTTTCTTATTCATTCTGTAACGACCTACCTCACCTAGATTGTAACGTTGGTCGGAGAAGAATAATTTATCAATAATACCACGTGCAGTTTCCTCATCAGGCGGTTCTGCGTTACGCAACTGACGGTAGATGTGCTCTACAGCCTCTTTTTCAGAGTTTGTAGGGTCCTTCTGTAATGTATTATGAATGATGGCATAATCTGCCTGATTATTGTCTTCTTTATGTAGGAGGATATTCTTAACGTTCGCCTCAATGATTTCTTCGACATTATCTTTATCTAGGACTGTATCACGGTCTAAGATAATCTCATTTCTCTCAATTGAAACTACTTCTCCTGTATCTTCATCTACGAAGTCCTCATGCCATGTATTTAACACACGTGCAGCAAGACGACGACCGATGTATTTTTTCAACCCTGTTTTTGATACTTTAACCTCTTCTGCTAGGTCGAAAATCTCTAGGATATCCTTGTCTCTTTCGAATCCGATAGCACGGAATAAGGTAGTAACAGGTAATTTTTTCTTTCTATCAATGTACGCGTACATTACGCTATTGATATCAGTAGCAAACTCAATCCATGATCCTTTGAAAGGAATTACTCTCGCCGAATACAACTTAGTTCCATTAGCATGGAATGACTGTCCAAAGAACACACCAGGTGAACGGTGTAATTGAGACACTACCACACGCTCAGCTCCATTGATTACAAATGTACCGCTAGGCGTCATATACGGTATTGTTCCTAAATACACATCTTGAACGATAGTTTCAAAATCCTCGTGTTCAGGGTCAGTACAGTATAATTTTAAACGCGCTTTTAACGGAACGCTATACGTTAGTCCTCTATCAATACATTCTTCAATTGAATAGCGAGGAGGATCAACAAAGTAATCAAGAAACTCCAATACAAACTGATTTCTCGTATCAGTGATCGGGAAGTTCTCCATGAAGGTATTATATAAACCTTCATTACCTCTTTCTTCTGATTTCGTTTCTAACTGAAAGAAATCTTTAAAAGATTTAACCTGGATATCCAAGAAATCTGGATAAGCAGGAATATTCTTTGTAGAGGCAAAATTTAATCTTTCATTCTGATTTGTGATCATCAATGGACAATAAATTTTGTTTATAATGTTTAATAAGATTTACGCACAAATCACTTTATACGCAAAATGGTTTAGGCCTTTGGGATTGCTCCCAAGACCTAAACCTAAAATATTTTGGTTAATAAGCTTATTTAAGCTCAACAACAGCTCCAGCTTCTTCCAATGCTTTTTTAAGACCTTCAGCCTCATCTTTAGAAACACCTTCTTTGATGTTTGCAGGAACTGAATCAACCATATCTTTAGCTTCTTTAAGACCTAAACCAGTTAATTCTTTAACAGCTTTAACTACTGCTAATTTAGAAGCACCAGCTTCTTTTAATACAACTGTGAATTCAGTTTGCTCTTCAGCAGCTCCAGCGTCTCCACCAGCAGCTACAACTACAGCAGCAGCTGCAGGCTCAATTCCGTATTCGTCTTTTAATATAGTTGCTAATTCGTTAACTTCTTTAACTGTTAAGTTAACCAATTGTTCTGCGAATTGTTTCAAATCTGCCATTTTTTCTATCGTTTAAATGATTTGTAAAAATATAATTTATTAATGTGCGTTCGTTTATGGAACATTCAAACACAAGAATCTTTTTTTATTCTTCGTCTTTGAATTGATTTTGTAGAGCTGAGATAACTCTTTGAGCTGGTGATTGTAGTAATCCGATGATTTCTCCAATAACTTCCTCTTTAGATTTAATAGCTACTAACGCGTCTAATTGATTATCACCAATGTAGATTTCTTCGTTAATATAAGCTCCTTTTAATGAAGGTTTATCGCTTTTCTTTCTAAAATCTTTGATGATTTTAGCCGGTCCGTTAGCAACGTCCGAAATAAAGATAGCACTGTTTCCTTTTAATACTGAAGCTAAATCCTCATAGTTTCTCTCAGATGATTCCATTGCTTTAGCAAGCAACGTATTCTTAACTACTTCTACTTTGATTCCAGCTTTGTTACAAGCTCTTCTCAAGTTAGTAGTAACCTCTGCATTTAATCCTGAAATATCAGCAATATAAAAGATATTAGCATCAGCTAATTTTCCTTTAATGTCTTCTATCGCTACTGCTTTTTGTTCTCTAGTCATAAGTAAAAATTTTTTCTACCAATTATACTGCTTTAGGGTCTAAAGCAATAGCAGGGCTCATAGTACTAGATATATGAATAGACTTAACATAAGTACCTTTAGCTGCTGTTGGTTTTAATTTGATTAATGTTTGAATCAATTCAGCTGCGTTCTCTTGAATCATATCAGCACTAAATGATACTTTTCCAATACCTGCGTGAACGATTCCCGTTTTATCAACTTTAAAATCGATTTTACCAGCTTTCACTTCTTGAACTGCTTTCGCTACGTCCATAGTTACAGTACCAGTTTTAGGGTTAGGCATTAATCCTCTAGGACCTAAAATACGTCCTAATGGTCCTAATTTACCCATAACAGCAGGCATAGTGATGATTACATCAACATCTGTCCAACCGTCTTTAATTTTTTGTAGGTACTCATCTAATCCAACATAGTCAGCCCCAGCAGCTGTAGCTTCAGCTTCTTTATCTGGAGTAACTAATGCTAACACTCTAACATCTTTTCCAGTTCCGTGTGGTAAAGTAACTACCCCACGCACCATTTGATTTGCTTTACGTGGATCTACACCCAAACGCACTGCGATATCAACAGATTCGTCAAATTTTGCAGAAGCAACTTCTTTAATTAAAGTAGAACCTTCTTTCAAAGAATAAAATCTACCTTTCTCAATTTTAGCAGCAGCTTCCTTTTGCTTTTTTGTTAATTTTGCCATTTCTTTTTTCTTTTACAATTAAAAAGGAGCTGTTCCCGTTACTGATATACCCATAGATCTTGCAGTACCCGCGATCATTGACATCGCTGATTCAACAGAAAATGCGTTTAAATCCGGCATTTTGTCTTCTGCGATAGCACGAACTTGTTCCCAAGTTACGCTAGCTACTTTTTTTCTATTAGGCTCACCAGATCCAGATTTCACTTTTGCAGCCTCTAATAATTGAACAGCAGCAGGTGGCGTTTTAACAACAAAGTCAAATGATTTGTCTTTGTACACAGTAATTTGTACTGGTAAAACTTTACCGGGTTTATCTTGTGTTCTAGCATTAAATTGCTTACAGAACTCCATGATGTTAACTCCAGCAGCCCCCAAAGCAGGTCCAACCGGTGGCGAAGGATTCGCAGCACCTCCCTTAACTTGTAGTTTAACTACTTTACTAATTTCTTTTGCCATTTCTAAAAAAATTTAGCACATCTCTTTTGGAAGCAAAGATGCGTCTATGTAACATTATATTTTTTCTACTTGTGTAAAGCTTAATTCCAAAGGTGTCTTTCTTCCAAAAATCTTCACCATTACCTCTAGCTTACGCTTGTCTTCATTTATATTTTCGATAGTTGCATCGAAACCTTTAAATGGACCATCAGTCACTTTTACTGACTCACCAACTTCATAAGGAATAGCACCTGAATCAACTTTAACAGCCAATTCATCGACTTTTCCTAACATGCGATTCACTTCTGATTCTCTTAAAGGAACTGGGTCCCCCCCTCTTGTTTCTCCTAAGAATCCAATAACACCAGTTATTGATTTAATAGCATGCGGAACCTCACCTGTCAAGTTAGCCTCAATCATCACATAGCCTGGAAAATAGACACGTTCTGTTGTTTTCTTCTTACCGTTCTTGTCTTCAGACACCACTTTTTCAGTTGGTACTAAAACTTGCGAAAGATAATCTGACAACCCTAAACGAGAAATTTCAGTTTCGATATAATTCTTCACCTTATTCTCTTGTCCACTTACCGCACGAACCACATACCATTTTTTGACATTTGTATCAGCCATAATATTATCTCCTTATGATCTTATCCAATTATAAAACTTCCCTAACAAGTCCCCAAATAAACTATCCACTCCCCAAGTAGCAAGTGCCAATACGATTGCAAAAATTGCAATCACGATTGTATACTTTTGCACTTCAGCCCAAGGAGACCAAGTTACATTTGATTTAAGTTCTGTAAAAGCTTCTGATATGTAATTAAATACCTTTGCCATGTTATATTGTTTTTGCACGGGTGGAGGGATTCGAACCCCCATCAACGGTTTTGGAGACCGCTATTCTACCCTTGAACTACACCCGTTTGTTATAAAAGTCAGCGGTTAGCCCGCTGACTTTAAAAATTTATTTATACTAAAGAATTAGTCTAAAATTTCAGTTACCTGACCAGCACCTACTGTTCTACCACCTTCACGGATAGCGAAACGTAGACCGATTGATAATGCGATTGGGCTTAACAACTCAACAGTGATAGTTAAGTTATCTCCAGGCATAACCATTTCAGTTCCTTCTGGTAATTGGATAGTTCCAGTTACGTCAGTTGTACGTACGTAGAACTGTGGACGGTAATTGTTATGGAATGGAGTGTGACGTCCACCTTCTTCTTTTTTCAAGATATAAACCTCAGCTTTGAATTTAGCGTGTGGTTTTACTGAACCTGGTTTACAAATAACCATACCACGACGGATATCAGTTTTGTCAATACCTCTCAATAATAAACCTACGTTATCTCCAGCTTCACCACGGTCTAAGATTTTACGGAACATCTCAACTCCTGTTACAGTAGAAGTTAATTTGTCAGCTCCCATACCGATGATTTCAACAGCATCTCCTGTATTAGCAACTCCAGTTTCGATACGTCCTGTAGCAACAGTTCCACGTCCTGTAATTGTAAATACGTCTTCTACTGGCATTAAGAATGGTTTTTCGTTGTCACGTACTGGCTCTTCGATCCAAGCGTCAACTTCATCCATTAATTGTAATAATGCATCAACCCATTTTTGCTCTCCGTTTAAAGCTCCTAAAGCAGAACCTTGAACTACTGGTCCATTATCACCGTCGTATTGGTAGAAAGATAATAAATCTCTAACTTCCATTTCAACAAGCTCTAATAACTCAGCGTCATCTACTAAGTCAACTTTGTTTAAGAAAACAACAATTCTAGGAATACCTACTTGGCGTCCTAATAAGATGTGCTCACGAGTTTGTGGCATTGGTCCATCAGTAGCAGCAACTACTAAGATAGCACCATCCATTTGAGCAGCACCAGTAACCATGTTTTTCACGTAATCCGCGTGACCTGGACAGTCAACGTGTGCATAGTGACGGTTTTTAGTTTGGTACTCTACGTGAGAAGTATTAATTGTAATACCACGCTCTTTTTCTTCTGGAGCATTATCAATTGAATCAAATGAACGAGCTTCTGAGAATCCTGCGTCAGCTAAAACTTTAGTAATAGCAGCAGTAGTAGTAGTTTTACCGTGGTCAACGTGTCCGATAGTACCGATGTTTAAGTGCGGTTTCGAACGATCAAAAGTTTCCTTTGCCATGATCTAATAATTTAATCTTAGTTATATAATTAGTGTTCAAATATAATAAAAAAACCTGAGCCAATGACGGGATTTGAACCCGTGACCTCTTCCTTACCAAGGAAGCACTCTACCCCTGAGCTACACCGGCTTATGCATTTTTATATTTAGTCGTGGGGAGAGCAGGATTCGAACCTGCGAAGGTTTCCCAACGGATTTACAGTCCGTCCTCGTTGGCCGCTTGAGTATCTCCCCTCAAACCTTGTGTTTGTTTCTTTTCTTTGAGCCGATAGAGGGACTCGAACCCACGACCTGCTGATTACAAATCAGCTGCTCTAGCCAGCTGAGCTACACCGGCATTTTACTCAATAGAAAAAGTCCGCTATTTCTAACGGACTGCAAATGTATATATTTTATTGATTAAAAAAAACAATTTACTGATTTTTTTCCATTAATGTGCTTTCATTTTCTCTTTATACTTCACAACCATGCGTTCAATCGCATCGGCACCCAAATCAACACCCTCCTCAAAAGTTTTGCATGTTTTTTTAGCAACAATATCGTCTCCTGGAACTAATAATTTCACCTCAACTGTTTTATTTTCTTTCTCATTGGTATTTTCTACTTTCAAAAATACATCGACAGAAATCACTTTATCGTAAAACTTACCTACTTTCAGCATTCTTTCGTTGATAAAATCTACTAACTTACGATCTACGTTAAAATTAACGGCTTGAATGTTTACTTTCATAACTTTCTGTTTTTAAGGTTTTCTATTTTTTTTTCTTCAACCTAGGATGCGTCTTCATATAAGTCTCTTTCAATTCTTTCAAATTGACATGAGCATATACTTCTGTCGAAGCTAAGCTTTGATGCCCCATCAACTCTTTGATAGAGTTGATATCTGCACCATTTTCTAAGAGATGCGTTGCGAAAGCATGCCTCAACATATGAGGACTATTTTTCTCCTTTGTTGTTGTCTTACTAAAATATAAATTAATCATTCGATAAACAAATATTTCATCAACTTTAGCACCCTTACTATCTATTAAAAAATCGTTAATTTTCTGAACATCCCTCAAAACAATCTCTCGCTCTGCCTTATAGCGTTTTAAAAGCACAAGCAATTGCTCAATCATAGGCACATAGCGAACCTTATTTCCCTTTCCAGTTATGCGAATCATACGCGTATAAAAATCCACATCTGCTACCTGCACCCCACATAGTTCACTTCTTCGCAGTCCTAAACAGTATAACATTTCTACAATAACCAAATCCCGTAGTGCATCAAATCCTTCTTGACGCTCCAAAGAGAGTCGAACAGCATCAACCTCAGCTACAGAAAAAGGCAATTGCAACTTCTTTTCCACTTTGAGTGTTTTATGTTGTTGCAATGGACTCACCTCTACCTCTCCTATCTTCATCAAAAATTTATAGAACGCTTTAAGTGCACTCATTTTTCTATTAATAGAACGCTTGCTTAGATTCACTTCCATCAAGGCAACAATCCACAAACGCACTGCATCGTATTTGATTATCAAATAATCTTGTTCTGATTCCGCTACAAAAACTAAAAAAGAAGCGATATCCTGTTGATATGCCTCTATGGTATGAGAAGAATAATTTTTCTCCTTCTGTAAGTACTCCAGAAATTTCTCTAAATTTTTGTCCATAAAAAAACCGTTGTAACAAAGATAATACTTTATTACAACGGCCTTATAATTTAATCCATCGTTTAAGTCTAGATTTCTACTGAATCTCTTAAGTGTTGGATATACTCTGCTTTTTGCATCTTGTCTCTTTTTAAAACCGATGGTTTTGTAAAGTGTTGACGAGATCTTAATTGACGTAACGTACCTGTTCTGTCAAATTTTCTTTTGTAGCGCTTTAGTGCTCTATCAATATTTTCTCCGTCTTTAATTGGAATGATCAACATGTTTTCATACACCTCCTCTCATTTGGTGATGCAAAAGTAAAGCTTTTTTTATACAACGCAACAAAAAAATAAAATTTTATTCCACCTTTTTTTATTACCCCATCGTCTTTTCTCCTAATTAAGTTCTTCAACAACAAGTTAAAGCAAGTAAAAGGGAGTCCTAATTCGCCCCTAACCACAGCTTAAATTCCACAACACGCTCCCTACTGACAATCACCTCTTCGCTATAGTTCAGTAAAACTAGTTTCAGTCGAGCCGTCGATAATTGAATGATTTGCTCAATACAGTCAATCGCTACAATCTGATAACGATTCACACGAAAGAATTTCGAAGGATCCACCATCTTTAAGATCGCCTCAATAGACGGCTCTTCTAGAAGATGTGTTTTTCCCTCTCTCGTTACACTATACACTCCTCGGTCTTCTCTATAAAAACAAACCACCTCATCCACCAAAATCACTTTTAGTTGCATCCCCAACTTGACAATTAATCGCTTGGGGTAACTCGTTCCTTGCAACGTCTGCTTCAATACCTCTACTTGTTGTCCGATTTTATGGTATTGTGTTTTATACTTCCCTATAGCTCTTACTAATTCTGTAGGATCAATAGGCTTCAATAAATAATCAATGCTATTCAATTTAAATGCCTTGATAGCATAATGATCAAAACTCGTTACAAAAATAATAGCCGCGTGTTTCAATTTTATTTGCTCGAATATTTCCAAAGACAATCCATCTGTTAATTGAATATCGGCAAATATCAAATCGGGTTCTTCGTGTTGCATCAACCAAGGAATCGCTTCACTAACCGAATGCAAAGTTTCTTGTACATCAAATCCTATTTTGGCCAGCTCTCTAATCAATAATCTTGCTGCTGGTTTTTCGTCTTCTATAATTACTATGTTCATATGCTTTACTTGCTCTGTAGTGGAATACGCACTGTAAACTGATGCGCTACATCTTCTATTTCGACTTTTTTCTGAAATAGCAATTGACAGCGATTGGATAAATTTTGCAACCCCAATCCCGTAGAATCTTCTGATTTGGGTTTTGCATATTTTTCATTGCTCATGACTAGATTTCCATCGACAACACTCAAAGTTACTGCAATTTTCCCCTCAGATGGAATTGCATTGTGCTTGATTACATTTTCTATAAGCAATTGCAAGCTCAAAGTAGGTATTTGTGTTGCTCCCCATTGCGCTACCTCATCACTAATTTTAAAATCAACAGCCTGATCATATCTCACATTTAAAAGATAGACATAATCTTGAATAAAAGCGACTTCTTCCTCCAAGGCACAAGAAGCATAATCCAATCGCTCTAATACATAGCGGTAGATTTTAGAAAAAGAACGAGCAAATTGCTCTGCTTTGACCGGATCTTCTTGAATCGTGCTAATGAGTACATTGAGGTTGTTAAATAAAAAGTGCGGGGATAGCTGTTCTTTCATGTGAGCAATCTGACTCTTCTGTAGCGCAATTTCCATTTCTTTGTTTTTTATTTCGAGCACTCTCAGCTGATCATGATAGGAAAATACAAAGACAATCATGATAATAAAAAAGCTAATTAGCACAACACCTAAGAAATCACTAAAATGAAGATTTTCTCCAGCATAAAAAGATTGAAAAGGAACGTTGTAAAAAAACCACAACAACACACTCAAAAAGAAATAGTAGGATACAATAGAAACAACTAGTCCATTGCTGAAAAATAAAATATTTCTAACTTTTCGGCTCAGTGGCACCTGCGTTTTCTGTTCTCTCTTATCCAAGTAAAAACTCAACAATAAACTCGTTGCAACATTAGTTCCATAAATACACATGGTAATCAGAAAAGAAAGCAAGGCATTTTTTGAAAAGATATAATCCGAAAAAGAAGCTTGCGTTAAGTTTTTTCCTTTATTAAAATAATAATACGACGTAGACAAGCTACTCATCACTCCAAAATTAATAGCCAATGCTAGATGTCGATACCAATTAATCTTCATATCCTCTTCTTGTTCTAAATAACCATGCTTTATTTATTTGATGTCTCCTGCTGATTAGCAAATGACGCTTGTGTCTTGAGTGCCCATTCTTTGCCCCATTTAGGATAAAAAGGCACTTCACTTTTTTGTTGGTCAAATTGTACTATCGCTTTATTCAATAAGCCCATACAGTATGTTGTATCTACCTTCATAAATTTAGAACTATTTAAATAAAAACTAGCTAAACTATAAAGGGCTCTAGGATTAGCAGGGTTTAACTCCAACGCCTTTTCATACGCTTTGATAATTACTCCACTTTGTTTCATTCCTTTATTCATTGGGTCCGTCATAAGATCCAGCGTTTCATTCATTCCTTGCAATACATACCATTCCTCACCCCCTTGAGCCAACCATCGTTCAATTACAAGGCGATTGTTCATTACCTTTTCTTCTACCGCTTCGTCTTGAGGGTTCTGAAATCCTTGGGTTATTGCAATAAACACTTGGTAATAGGCCGGAATCCAATCCTCTGGGTTAGCATCTGCAATTCGCTCTAAAATAGCTAAAGCGCCTTGACTATTTCCGCCTTGCCATTCTTGCATGGCTTTTTGCATTCCCTTCTCATAAGTTGTCTGCCCAAAAGACATCAAACTACAGCAACTAAAAATTAAAAGTAAAACCTTTTTCATAAAAATAAATTTAAGATGTAAAATAAATTCGATTGGTGGTGGAGATCCTTGCAAGTTGAATCGTTCGTCCACTAATTCGTTGTTATAGATTTTCTATTTGATTTGCTTTCTTATCTGCGCTAATTGTCCACATAAACCCTACATAGATAAATCGCTTTGCCGAAGGTTGAACCAAATCGGGTTGCCCTCCTTTTGCATTGAATTGGTATGCATAAGTCGGATTGCGTCCTAATAAATTATCCACAGATACAAAAATGATCTTTTGCGCTTGTAACACATAGGCCCAACTCATGCTTACATTGTGAATGGGACTACTGGCATACGATGCCGTTAAGCTTGCATCTCCGCTGTAAAAAAGACGTGGTGAACTATAGTTATATGTCATGCTTACTTGAGACTTCCAAGCATCTATCCAATACTTTGTTACCACAGCGAGATTGTGCTTGGTTACATAAGACGGCTGTCCCCACTCCCTTCTTTGCATTTCCTTTCTCTGAGAATCCAAATAGGTATAGGTAATCCAATAATTGAAGTTTTTAAACGTGATATTATCTTTCCAAAAAATATCAAATCCTTTAGCATATCCCGTTCCATCTTGCGTGTAAGCAGCTGTTCCAGTTGATGACGTCAATAATAGCTTGTGATAGTCTTTATAAAAGACTTCTGCTCTCAATACCCGCTTTCTAAAAGTATAGGTGTAATTTAAGATGTAGTGATGGGCTTGCATCCAATCCTCTTGTTCGATATAACGCATTTGTTCTGCATTCAACGCTTGATGAAAGATACCATAAGAGAAAGAGATTTGTTGCTTGGGATTAACTTGATACGTCAACATGGTTCGAGGTTCAATCACCCCTTTCGAAATTGAATTTGCCTTATTGATGCGTACTCCTGCTCTCCAAGTTAAATCAGAACTGATACGCCATTGATTTTCGAAAAACAAAGCAAATTGATTTGTTTGTATTTTGTCCTGCTTTTTTAGCTGTTTCATCCCTTGAACAAAATCCACTTGGCCCACTTGGATATCCATACCCCCTATGGATTGCAAACGTCCACTCCATTGATAAGACAACTTGATCTTTTGATTGAGATTCCAACGTTCGCTATGGAGGTAACCTTCATTTTGTTCACCTCTATTCTTGGAATATCCAACCCCTGTGCCAATATCCAATCGCATAAAAGGAGAGAGTTTCTTAAAATACAAACTATTTACATCGATTGTATTCGCTTGAAGGGCAAGCGTATCCACGCGATAACTTGGTTTTACCGTTTGCTCATATGCCATTGTCGTATAATCCGCTGCCGCATACAGCATATATCCACCCTCTTGAATCGCTCGTTTATATACTATCTCACCTGAACTTGTGGAAAATGGCTTTTTACTTTTGTATCGCTGTTTAACCACAGCCGTATAAGCACCTAAATTGAGGTAATTCAAATGATAGGATAATGAATTTTTCTTCCATTGGCGCGTTTCTCCAAAACTCGCTCCAACTGTTGATATTGATATATCTTTACGCGAAGGATCAATATCTTCCGCAATATCTAGTTGCAAAATTCCCGATAACGCATCTCCAAATTCTGCACTGTATCCTCCAGCTGAGAAAGACATTCCTTTAAACAGAAAAGGGTTAAATTTTGAACGCACAGGCATATTACCGACAGCAGCTGTATAGGGTTGAGCGACCTTAATGCCATTCACATAAATAGCACTTTCATCTGCTTTTCCACCGCGGATTAATAATCGCCCATCTTCCCCATTAACTTGAGCACCTGGTAAAGTACTCAAAGCTCCTATGATATTACCTGGACTCCCAGCTGTACTCACTACATCCATAGCCGTAAAAACAAGAGCTTCTGTTCGTCCTCTTTTAGCACTCCCAACTGCTTTTATTACAATCTCCCCCAATACATCTTCCCCTTGCTCCATAACAAATTCATACACCTCCTTTTGTTGAAATTGAACAGGAACAGTTAAACTACGGTAGTGTGGATGTTTCAATTTCAATACCCCTTCCACAAGACTATCTTCTACTTCAAATGAAAAATACCCCTGTGCATCAGACAGTGCTCCATCAAAACTTCCTTCTAAGTATACATTCACCTGTTCAATCGGCTTATTTTTCTTGTCTCGTACAATTCCTGATAGTTGCCTATGTTGAGCCTGTATTGTAAACCAACCTAAAACCAGCAACAAACCAAACAGTGTTTTCATCTTTTTTCTATTCTGAATTACAATGCAAACGTAGTTTACAACCAATCCTTCCCCAAAAAAGGATGCGTGAACGGTATATTTAAATGCGCGAACGGTAAACTAGGGGTATCCAAACACCGTACAACAGTTATTCATCCCCTTTTTTACTTTTTACTTACCTTCCTTTACCTTCGAATTTATATTTGATTAATGAATGAACTGAGTTGAAATATTTGAGTATCATAACCATCTCTCTCCTACTTGATTTCTATGTCTACCATCTATATGGTATTTTACTTTTCTTTTGCTATAAAACCAATCTTCACTTTTTATTTTTACCTTTAATTCTATTCAAATATTGACTATGAAAAAAATACTAAACAATACCATCATTCGATTGCTGCTCGGAGTTATTGTAGGGCTATTAATTGGAGGCTACTTAAATGATACGCTCCTACAGATTATTCTATCGATGCGTCATATTTTAGGGCAACTCATCTTGTTTTTGGTTCCCCTCATTATCCTAGGATTTGTTGTATCATCCATTACCAAACTCAATAAGGACTCGGTTAAGATTATCAGTTTTTCTGTTTTAATTGCCTACCTATCGAGTATAGGAGCTGGTTTTTTTAGCTCAACATTGGGTTATGAACTAATTCCTCGATTAGAAATCGCGAATTCTGCTAACGATTTAAAGGAACTTCCGGCAATGCTTTTCAAGTTAGATATTCCGCCTGTATTTGGTGTAATGACTTCCTTGACGTTAGCTTTAATGATTGGTATTGGTATACTTTGGACAGAGGCTAAACCTTTAGAAAAGGCTTTTGACCAGTTTAAGGATATTGTCTTGCTGTTAGTCAATCGCGTGTTGATTCCCATCCTGCCTTTTTACATCATGAGTAATTTTGCTCTACTTAGTTATGAAGGGTCGATTCAATCGCAACTTCCTGTATTCTTAACTGTGATTCTAATTGTTATTGTTGCTCATTTTGTCTGGTTAGCGGTACTCTATACAATTGCGGGGATTTACAGTAAAAAGAACCCATGGGAAGTTCTAAAGCATTATGGTCCGGCTTATCTAACCGCTGTAGGAACGATGTCTTCAGCAGCTACATTAGGGGTAGCCTTACATTCTGCACATCAAAGTAAAGTACTTCGTCCTTCTATTACGAACTTTACTATTCCTTTCTTTTCCAATATTCACTTATGCGGTTCTGTACTAACGGAGGTGTTTTTTGTGATGACCGTTTCTCAAGTATTATACGGTACGATGCCTGATCTTGGTACCATGATTCTCTTTATTTTGTTATTGGGAATTTTTGCCATCGGTGCTCCTGGGGTTCCTGGTGGTACAGTTATGGCATCTTTGGGAATTATCAGTTCTGTACTTGGTTTTGACGATGCTGGAATTGCCTTGACCTTAACCATTTTTGCTTTACAAGATAGTTTTGGTACGGCTTGTAATATAACGGGAGATGGCGCTTTGAGTTTAATGGTTACGAAGTTCAGTGAAGGCAAATCTGAAAATATAACTGAAGAAGCGGTCTAGATCCAATGAATTTTGAACAAATACACATAAAAAAAGGTCAACCCAACGGTTGACCTTTTTTAATTTATCTATAAGAAACTACTCTTTTAAAATATTTCTAGAAATCACTAGTTTTTGAATTTCTGTTGTTCCTTCTCCAATTGTACATAATTTAGAGTCACGGAAGAATTTCTCTACTGGGAAATCTTTTGTATATCCGTATCCACCGTGGATTTGGATTGCATCTGTAGAAACTTTCACACAAACCTCAGAAGCATACATTTTAGCCATAGCTCCTAATTTTGTCATTGGTTTATTGTTGTTTTTCAAGAAAGCTGCTTTGTGTAATAACAATTCAGATGCTTCGATTTCTGTAGCCATATCTGCTAATTTGAATCCGATTGCTTGGAAATCGCTAATTGGTTTTCCAAACTGCACTCTTTCTTTTGAATACTTTAATGCTGCTTCATAAGCTCCTTTAGCAATTCCTAAAGATAAAGCTCCAATTGAGATACGACCACCATCCAACACTTTCATCGCTTGGATAAATCCTTCGCCAACTTCTCCTAAACGGTTTGCATCTGAAATACGACAGTTGTCAAAAATCAACTCTGCTGTTTCTGAAGCGCGCATTCCCAATTTATTTTCTTTTCTACCACTAGAGAATCCTGGTGTTCCTTTTTCAATAACGAAAGCAGTCATTCCACGTGAATCTCCTTTTTCTCCTGTACGAGCAATTACAACTGCTACGTTTCCAGAAATTGCGTGTGTAATAAAGTTTTTCGCTCCATTTAACACCCAGTGATCTCCATCTTTTACTGCTGTTGTATTCATTCCTCCAGCATCAGATCCTGTATTGTGCTCTGTTAATCCCCAAGCACCAATCCACTCTGCTGTAGCTAATTTTGGCAACCATTTTTTCTTTTGCTCCTCGTTACCAAACGTCAAAATATGATTGGTACATAATGAATTATGAGCAGCAACTGATAAACCAATTGATGAATCTACTTTTGATATTTCTTCTACAATTGTAATATATTCATGATAATTAAGTCCTGATCCTCCGTATTCTTCTGGAACAAGCACTCCCATATATCCCATTTCTCCTAATTTCTTAAATAAATCAACTGGAAAAATCTGCGCTTCATCCCATTCCATAATATATGGACGAATATTTTGTTCTGCAAAATCTCTAATAGACTCAGCAATCATTGCTTGAGTTTCATTGTATTCAAAATTCATGGTTGTTTAATTTAATTCCTAATTTCCAAATATAAACTAATTATATGAATCTTGTCAAGTGGAATTTTTTCAATTTCTTTTAATTGTTCTTTATTAACGAAATCTCCGTGTAAACTTCTATATTTAATGATCTCTCTTGCGAGATAATAATTTAAATAAGGTATATTTTTCAAATCATTTACAGTTGCATTATTCAAATCAATTGGTGTAATCGAAGGGGAAGAAAGGACTGCATATTGTTGTAAAAGCGAAGCAATTACTTGTTCCGATAATCCATAGACAAATTTTAGCTGATCGATGTGAACATAACCACCCCATTTGGTGCGATCATCAATAATTCGCTTGGACAATGCGGGTCCAATACCATAAATCTCTTGCAATGTTTCTATCGTTGCGCGATTGATATCTTGCATAACTATTGGTTTAGTCTTCTCTTTGGGTTTACCTGCTAATTCTCGTGTATCGTTGGTTGTTGAAGTGTATTTCCGTCGATTTCCAAAGACAAAATAACGGCTATATTTTGCAAGCCAGGCATCAGAAACACCTGTTACTTCTTGAAACTCTTGACTGGAATTGACATAATGATTCGCCGTTCGATACGCAAACAAACGATCTAATTCTTCTAAGGTTAATTCGAGTATATATCCTTTATAATCGGTAAGGTAATTCGGGTTAAAAGGATAAATGGTATCTTTCTTTGCTGTTTGTAGCAGACGCAAGCTATCTATCTCCTTTTGAATCCTATGATGCCCTTCAACTAAACTCACTTCTCTTCCTCTATTGCGTGGTTGGTGGTCATACCAATACAACAACAATTGTACAGCAAAAAAGACGATTAATAAAGCGATGAACCCTCGCTTTTGGGATTGGGTATAATAATACCAATGATAAAAGTATTTGTTCCATTTCATACGACATGTATACATGTGTATTACTTCACAAAGATTGGGTCTACTTCACTTGAATTACAGATCAAAAACAGAGCTTCGTTTGGTATAAACTAGATCTTTCAAGCGCACTACAAAAGCTAACGTGAGATAAAGTGCAAAAGCCAACCCTAAAGTAAAAAAGGAAAGATAAATAAAAAAGAGGCGAATATTGGAAACGCGAATCCCCAAGCGATCTCCCAAACGGGTAGATACTTTGAATCCGTGTTTTTCCAAAAAATAACGCAAATTATTAATCATCTTCTAACTTCTTTGTCGTAATACAAATTTAGTTCTTTTTATTTAAAATTGCTAAGCCAACCGCGCAAGACAAACATTTATTCATCACACAATAGTTTTTGTTTAAATGAATCATGGCTTGTGAATCAAAAGCGCTTTCTAAACTCACACCTTCCTTCTGAAATAAAGTCGTAATTGCATTGGACTCCATTTTGAGTTGCCAGCTCATTTCAATAATGCGTTCCACATCCTCTATACTTCCTTTGTGGCATGCAAATACATATTGCATCGGAATGATTGTATTGAGCAGCACTAGTTCTTGAAAGGTATTGGACAACCGCTTTGTGGTACGCTTTCCTTCTTTTCCAAACATATAGTGTTCTTGCCAATACGGGCTAACATCTGCTTGGAGCATCTGTTTTAACTCTTTACTATCTCGCGCTTGAAGCAATACGGCAAAATTGTATTTCTGATGGTAAAACCAATACGCTAATTGTGCTAAACGAATGGTGGGAAAGTTGATTGGGCGAAGTTTAAAGAAGTGGAGTTCTTTTGCATTGCGCTCTTGTAATTGATATTTCTGTTGATAAAATTTCCATCGTTTCACTAGATCCCAATAATAGCGATCTAGTATTTCTTCTTGGTCTTCTTTTAAAAAACCTGCCATTCCAAAGAGCAAGGCTTCAATATGGAGTAACTCATCCCCTTCCTTAAGCAAAATTTGAATAGGCAACGCTTTTGCTATGGATAAGAAAGCATCTCCATTGATATTTAATCCAAAATTTTTAGCCAAGAAACACCATAGCACCTGATTCCAATCATTGGTTGTTTCCTGTAAAAGCAACTGTATTTTTATGGCTTTATCTTCCAAGCGTTCTACATACAAAGTTTCTTTCCACTTGAGCCAAGCAATAGGAGATAAACTGTCTTTTACAAGTGATTGACAGTTAATGGTTGACTTGGGAGTGAAAAGACGCTCTCGCTGATTTAATATGGAAGGTTGTACATAAGTAGCCACAACAAGAGTAGGAATTTCTTCTCCTCTCGAATTAAACACTGGAGTATCGTATTCCCAGACTACATGTAAAATCACATTATCGTATCGACTATCTTGTTCATGGTGATGACGGAACCAATCCGATGATTGCAAGTGAATTTCAACATTCCCTGCCCACACTTGTCCTTCAATTGACACTTGTGCGTTAAAAAAATCGGGACCTGCTAAGGTAGACCACTGTCCAGGGTAGATCACCCTAATTTCTTGCCTTTGTATTGTCTGCAAGCATGGCGTGGTAAACAATTGCTTCTCCCAAACATATTGTACAAAAGCTTCTTTCATTATCGTCTGTTTTGTTGGTTGGTAATACAACAGCAACAAAAACCTAACCAAAGCGCGTACTTGGAATAAAAAAAGGTTGACCTGCTGGTCAACCTTACTCTATTTTAACTAAAGAAGTTCCAAACTAAACCAAATCTAAACGTAAAGTCTTTATAGGGATAATTGGGTGCGGTGTAATATTTATATCCAGACATACTCGCATTAAAATGCTCTAGGATTAAATAAATACGCGCTGTACGCACTTTCATATCAATAAAGAAATCGAAGACTGGATAATCCCCTATTTTCACTTTGTCTTGTACATAGAAATCTCCAATTACAGGATTGTAATCATTCCCGTAGAATTTACTGAAATAGGTAAATGTAATTCCCGTTTGAAATTTCAATGCTTTATCAAATAAAGCTCCTCTGTAGTACAAGGTATTACGTGTTAGCAATTTGGGTACATTGAGGATATTATCTTCTTGATCTACTTCTTGATACAAGATGGTATTATCCAATCCGAATCGTCCAAATTTAATCTCTTTGGATGCTTGTAGTGATAAGAAGTTAATTGTTTTACCATATTGTTTAGGTGTAATCAACAATTGCTTGGCTATACCAAAATCATTGTACACCGGATTGTCATTGGAGAAATACAACTTATCTTTAATCACTTGATAACTTCCTTCAAGCGTTACCCAAGGGGTTGTCAAGGTTGCATCAAATTGGTTGATTTTTTCATTATTAAAACTATTGTTCCAATTGTAATGTAAATAATCACTTTGATACAAATAGTAATTTAAATTCCCCATGCGGCTCAACTTTTGATAGCCCGCTTGTAATCCAATATTATCTGCTAAGGCATAATCGATATTCGCTTGGATATTACTTGTATTATCGTTTCCTAATGAATTATAGACCAATAAAAAGGCGTTCCAATTTTCTTTTTTATAGGTATACTTTCCTCCTATTAGCGTCATGTTTTTTTCTAGTAGGTTCGGAATGAATCCTCCATTGATATTCGCTACACTGTTATATTGATAATTGTATTTATAAAAATCAGCATATACTTCCACTCTTCCTAAAAGGCCTGATTGGAAAGCTGCTCCCACTTTATTAGATAATGTATAATACTTTGTTTTATTGGAAATCGTAGATTTAAAAGAAGCACCGAATCGATCTTTTTGGGTATAGGTACTATTTAAATCCTTCTGATAATATTCAAAGAATTTATCTTCATAAGTAAATTCATGCGTCAATAAAATCCCATTAGCCAATGAACTATTCAACTGATATTCGTGGTGTAAAAACAATCGTTTTCCCTTCAAAAGCGATTCTCCATCACGGAAGTACACATTGAGGCGTTCGCGTTTGTTATAAGGTTTCTCACTTGTTTCAAATAAATCTAAGTCTGTAATTCCTCCATTTTCCTGGTTCAAGATATCTTGAGCGACAAAGTGAGTAAACAACACATATCGTTTATTTGGGGAATAATAACTTCCTCCAATGCGGAAATTCCCTGTAGAAGACAACTGACTCATATACTTTCCTAAAGAACGCATTCCTTTATATGCCAAAAACATATTCAGGTGTTCACTAGTATTCAACGTAATGAATGCATCTAAACTCTGTCCTTGCTTCATCACTGTTTTATAATACAATTCTGTACGTGGTGTTGGACTTGAGTGGTACGTGATGTCCTCGGCTTTCATGTAATTGAAGTGTTTGGCTTCAAAACCAAAACCAGGGAGAACATTATTTACTTTTTGACTGTATTTTAAGGTAGCATAGGTTTGTCCTTCATTGGCAAACGGCAATAAACCAAAATTATCTTTGCGTAGATAATTAAACTTATAATAACTTTTTAAAGTAAGGGCAGTATCCACAGCAATCGTATCACGTAGGATCGTAATGATCTTATAATCCTTGATGGGAGCAATAGAATCTTTCTTTACTTTTTCTCTTAAACTTCTTGGTTCTTTATTTTCTTCTTGTGGATTTTGGTTGTTTTGATTACCAAAATTATTATAAGGGTCATTTGGATCTCCAAAATTCGTTGTATTACCACGATCCAGTCTCGTTGGTTGAAACTGAGCATGAGCTAAGAAACCAAAGCTCAGGAAACAGAAAACCAAGTAAAGATACTTTCGCATAAAATTCTAAATTTAAGCAAAGGTAAATTTATTTTTATTATAATGATGGTAATGAGTCAATTTAAGGCAATAAAAAAGGAGTATGTAAAAACATACTCCTTTTAGTTTATAATTAGATACGATTAATATCCTTCATTTTGTGGAATACCACTTGCATTAATTTCAGATTGAGGAATTGGGAAAGCTAATATATCTTCACCATATGTAAAGGTTCCATAAATATTAGTTATTGGTAAATGAAAACGCATTAAATCTTCAAAACCGAATCCTTCAAATAACAACTCTTTTTGTCTTTCAATACGAATATCATCTAAAGTATAGGTTGTCAAATCAGTAAATGTTGTTAGACGATTTTTCTTAAGTAAATTTAAGTATTCTAATCCCTCTGGTGTTGCTCCATTAGTTATACGAAAATCTGCTTCAATAAAAATCAACACTAATTCTTCATAACGCATTAATTTCAAATTAGACGCCATTTTAGGATACTTTCCTACGTTACGTAACTCGTTTGCTCTAATAGCAATCATATCTCTATCAGCACGAATATCATTTGCTGGAATCGTTTCAATAACTTTACCCTCTCCATCTAAAATATCTTTTGGAGCATCCACACCAAATAAATCTTCAACTTTAAAATTCACTAAAATATCGCCATAACCATCTTTTTCTTCTGCGTAAACATAAAATAAAGAGTCTGTACCTGGATTATCTACCCCTGATTGTTTTAGTTCAAAAATTGAATTTGCTTGTGCATCATCCGCTGAGTATGAACTTACATAAGCAAAGCGTCCTAGTATATTTGAATTACTATTGTCCATTGCTTGTTGAGCATTTTCTTTTGCAACAAGTAAGTCAGCATTATCCCAGTTAGAAAAGAATAACGCTACTCTAGCTTTTAATCCATAGGCTGCGGCTAAAGAAATCTTAACCTTATCTTGACTATTTGCCTCTGTTAAAAGAGCAATCCCTTTATCAAAATCAGCATAAATATCTGCTCTATTTGCAGCTACTGTCCCACGTGTAACTTTAGCATCAATGGCAGCATACTTTGTAATATACGGAATACCCAATCCATCTAGTCCCTTGTTATTTACATATTGCTGACCATAGATACGCAATGCATCGTAATGTGCTAATGCTCGTAAAACATATGCTTGTCCTTTTAAATTTTTTATTGATGCATCTTCAGTTACATTTGCTTCTATCGCACGATTTGTTTCAGAAATTACCAAATAAATTTGTTGCCATGTATCTGCAACATATCTCGCAGAAGTTGTCAATCCGAAAGATGACACATTTCCTAGGCGATTACTTCTCCCATCAGAGTAAGCATTTTCTGATCTAACATCAGAATAAGCAATTATGTTATTTCCATAATATTTAGCATCAGCCATTAAAGCGTATGTACCTATAATACTCGCTTGTAATTCTTCTTCGGTAGATATAGGTGTTTTACCATAATCTATATTTTCTGATAATTTTGGATCTAATGAACATGATGCTAAAGAAATACTTGCTATAGCAACAAAAATTCCAATTTGTTTAAGTGTTCTTTTCATCGTAATTAAAATTTAACGTTAAGAGAGAATACTACTGATTTCAACGGAGGGGAAGCTAGTTCGATATTTCCTGTTGCATTCACTTCTGGATCATATTTTAAACGCCCATCTTTCACCCATGTCAATGGATTTAAAGCTGAGACAGATAAATTAATTCCATCTACACCAATTGATTTAGCAGCCTGTTTAGTAAAATTATATCCAAAAGTAATTTGTCTCAAACGGATGTGATCTCCATCATATAAAAATCTTGATGATGGTTGTGTATAATTATTATTCACATCTCTTTCACCTGAAAAAGTCAACTTTGGAACATCTGTTATATCACCAGGCTTTTGCCAACGATCTAACAACTCACTATTTGCATTATAAGAATATAAGGATGTATTTGTAGTTTCATGTGTAATTTGAGACCATATATCATATACTTTATATCCTGTTGCAAACGTGAATAAGGCATCTAAATAAAATCCTTTAAAATCAACATGCGTATTAAATCCTCCTGATACCTTTGGCAAACCACTAGCACCTTGGAAGCGCTTTTCGGCTTTTCCATATACGTTCGTTTTTGTACCATCTGCTGCATACCATTGAGCAGCACCAGTTTGTGGATCCACCCCTGCATAAGTTGGCATATACCATTCGTTGATTAATCGCCCTTCTTTATCTGCTGTATAAGATTTAATTGCCGTTGGCATTTCAGTTAATCTATTACGCACAGTTCCAACATTCGCACCAATAGACCAGTTAAAATCTTTTGAACGAATAATCTCAACATTTAATTCAGCCTCAACCCCGCTATTTTCTAATTTCCCTTGGTTAATCCACTTTTGAGAAAATCCTGAAGTCATTGATAATGGCAAACTATACAACAAGTCTTTAGTTTTACTTTGGTAATAAGCAAAACTACCCGTAATACGATTATCAATAAATCCAAATTCTAATCCAAAATCGAGTTTATTCTGTTTCTCCCATCCTAACTCTCCTCCAATTTGTGTACTAATCAATCCCGCTTCATTATTATATGCAGCTTTAGCTAATAAGTGTTGATACATATTAGCATTAATAGAAGAGTTTCCAGTGGAACCATAAGACCCTCTTAAGCGCAATGTACTAATTGCATTAGAATCTAATAAGAAATCTTCTTGGTGGATATTCCACGCAGCACCAACTGCCCAGAATGTTCCCCAACGATCTTTACTTGAAAAACGAGAAGAACCTTCCTGTCTGATTGTTAAATCAACTAAATACTTATTTGCATAGGAATAATTCACCAATCCTAAATAACTCAATTGCATCCAATCATAGTATTCAGAGTCAGCTGTATAATTAGCAGCCGATCCACCTAAAGTAGTTAACCCCGGAGGTAAAACCTGTCCGGAACCAGAAAGTCTATTGAATTTATTTTTTTGATACTCCATTAAAGCTTTTACGTCAAAACGATGATTCTCTCCTAAGTAAAAGTTATAGTTTAATGAATTTTGCCATACATAATTGAATACTCTACGATCTGACTGAGCTGTTGATCCTCCTGTAGCTCTTCCATCACCATGTACTGGATTATAATATGATTGAAAATTTGCCAAGGTATAATCTAAACCAATTGCAGACTCAAACTTTAAATTATCTAAAATTTTATATCCAATTGCATTATTTGAAATAACTCGTGTAAAATCGTTTTGATTCAAATTTTGATTTGTTGTGTACAAAATATTTGGTAATCCACCTAATCTTGCATTAGCAATATTATATGACCCATCTTCATTATAAGGTGCAGCCCAAGGATTCATGAACATAGAGGATAAGTTTGGATTACTAAAAAATGCTCCTCCTTCTAAGATTCCGTTTTGTTTGATATTAGAAACATTTGCTCCTAGTCTAATATCAATTTTATCGCTCAGGTTACGTGTAAAATTAAAGGATCCAGTTACCCTCCTAAAATCCGTTCCGATTACAACACCTTCAGATTTTTCATGTCCGATAGAAGCCATATAAGTACCTTTCTCATCTCCTCCATTTACAGAAAAGTTTAAACTTGACATGGGTGCATTTTTCACTTTTACCATTTCTGACCAATCATAATTCTGCATTCCATTATCTCTCCAATACATAAACAAATCATAACGATCCATCACATCCTCCGTCTCATAATTATCAATCACCCATTGTTTAGTAATTCCTGCCTCTTCACCACCTAAAGTATTGTAAAGTGCCTCAACCCACAAATCTCCTTTTTCTCTTGATGACAAGAAACGAGGTCCTTTTACTGCTTTGTTTTGGAATCCAATTGATGATCTAAAGCTATAGCTTGGTTCTCCTCTTTTTCCTTTTTTCGTCGTAATTAAAATTACCCCATTCGATCCACGAGCACCATACACAGAAGTAGCTCCAGCATCTTTTAAAACTGTCATCGACTCAATATCTTCAGGATTAATTGCTGCTAATGGCGATAAACTCGTTACATCATCGCTATCAGCCAAATTTGAGTTAATAACAGGAATACCATCAATAACGTACAACGGCTCATTTGTTGCAGAAACAGAATTACGTCCACGAATACGGATATTTTGTGTTGCTCCTGGAGACCCTGAAGTAGTAGCCATTTGTAAACCCGCAACACGCCCTTGTAAAGCTTGGTCTGCAGAAACAACTGGTGTACCTGCAATTACTTCCCCTTTTACAGCAACAACGTTACCTGTAACTTCGTTTTTAGTCTTTACTTGACCGTAAGCTAATACTACAACTTCATCCAGCTCACTCCCTTCTGCATGAAGCGCAGCATTAAACACATTGGCATTTCCAACCGTATGTTTCACTTCTTTCATTCCAATAAAAGAAAACACAAGTACTTGTCCTGGTTTTGCTTTTAAGGAATATTTACCATCTAAATCGGTTTGTGTACCCAATTGAGTTCCTTGAATCACTACCGTCACCCCTGGTAGTGGCATACCATCTTCTGTAACCACTCCAGACAGTGTTTTCTCTTGTGCAAATCCTACTTGTACCAGTAAGATCAACATGCACGTGTACATCCACTTAATCTTTGATCTCATTCTAAAAAATTGATTAGTTAGTTAAACAAACTTAAACAATATTTTTAACAAATCCCAGAGATAAATTAACTATTCATTATCATTATCTCTAGATTATTACCATTTTAATCACTAACAACCTAACAGAACCACCATTAATTCAAAATACAAACACAATTACAAACAAATAAAATTCTTTACAAATGAATTAAAAATCCTTTATTTCATCTGCCTTACCAAGTAAAAAAACAGCGTACTCCATTTTTCTCCGTCCATCCTTTGTATCAGTTATTCGATAAACTATTTTTTAAGTTATATCCATAAAAAAAGAGGAAGCCTCTCGACTTCCTCTTTTCTATATCTAAACTAGTTTACTGTTTCAGTTTATCTAGTTCCACCTGCCCACCAAACATCTTCTGTGTATACATAACTTCCATCACCGTAAGCAGCTCTTACGTGTGGGTTGTTTGATACATCTGAGTTTCCGTATGCAAAGCGCTTAGGAAATTTAGTTGGGTCTTTATGTTGCAACTCAATTAAGTTTTCACCCATTGCTTTCCATCTTCTAATGTCGTTGTACATTTCAATACTTTCTACTTCAAAAGCAGATAAATACTTCTCTTCTGCAATGCGTTTTAATAGCTCTTCTCCTGTTAGATTTTTAGGTAAATTTCGATTATACCCATTCTCTGGATCTGGAATGTTTGGATCAGTACTTGGAGTAAAACGCACATACGTAAACTTTTGTTTTTTATTTATGTAGCCTGCATCAACTGCTGCTTGTAACGTAGCATTGGCTTCTGGGATACCTAAACGCACCTGAGCTTCCGCTTTCAAGAACAACAATTCGTGATAACTCATTAAGTAAACAGCATTAGTTGCATTAGCTAAATCACTACTCGTTCCCCAACTTAACCCTGATGGTGAATATGTACTTTGTGATTGAGTTACTCTTCCACCATGATCTACTAATACTACCGTTGGATTTTCTTTTCCTACTTTTACAAAATAATCATTTAAACGTGGATCCTCTGGGTCTAAACGTTTCATTAAATCATAATAGGTTTTAGATGAAAACATACCTTCTCTAGCTTGAAACACCGTATAAAACGGATAATCAACTCCTGGTACTTGATAGTTAAAATCTTCAATACTATTAGCAAAAGACTTATTTACATTATCAATCACCCCTTGATAATCAGGATTTTTAGCAGACAGTCGCATTAAATAACGTGCTTTCAATCCATAGGCTGCTTTTATCCAACTCTCTGAGTTTCCATTTTTATAAATCAAATCCTGTTTTCCAATACTTGGATATTTTGATTCCTTGGCTAAATTCACAACTGCATCATCTAATAAACGAAAAACTTCTTTATACAAATCTTCTTGCTTATCTATCTTTGCTTGAGGGTTCTTTAAAGGTTCTAGTGCTTCCGAATAAGGTACATCTCCAAACAAATCCGTTAGTAAAGCTAAATTATACGCTTTTAAAATTTGGGCTACACCCAAGGCATTATAATTTCCCGCTTCTGCTCCACCTTCCGAACATTTTTGTTCAACCATTTTCAAGCTACGAAGATTAACATAGATAGCATTCCACAGATTATTATACGTCGTACTTAAAGCTGGTTCACCTAAACGCTCTTGCGCATTATAAAACTGAGCATGAGCGCCTCCCAACAATTCGGTATAAATTGATGCATAAAAAGCTAAATCTGATCCTGTAACATAGAATCCTGTTTTCGTCATTACTTCCGTAAGTATAAATCGAGACTCAACAAATTCAGGATTATTTTTGTTTTTATTTATATCGTCCATTTTATCTTCGGAACACGATTGCAAGGACAAAGCTCCAATGACGATACTTGCTAAAATATATTTAATTCTTTTCATTTTTCACTTCTAATTAAAATGTAACATTTACTGAGAAACCAATACTTTTGGCTTGAGGGATTGAATAATGTTCAAAACCACCACTCATGTTATTATTTCCTTGAGACGCTTCTGGATCTAAGTTTGGCATTTTTGACCACAACAATATGTTACGCGCAAAAGCAGATACTCTCAAATCAACTTTGTCTTTCCAAATTTTCTCAAACTTATACCCCAAGCTTACATCGCGTAGTTTCACAAAGCTCGCATCGTATACATTACTCTCTGTAATATTACTCATCACATTTTCATAATCTGCACGTGTCTCACTTGTAATTGCTACGTCATTTTTTACATAAGATCCATCTGCTTGTTCACGAACCCCATTGAATACGAATGATTGATCACGATTTCCTGTACTTGCAGCTGTTCCATATAGTTTCATTCCCATATTGGATCCGCTGTACATTTTTCCACCGTTTTTCCATTCCACTGTTGCACTTAAGTTCCAACTTTTCCAAGTTAAACTCGTAGAACCTCCTAAGATAAATTTAGGTGCCACCTCTCCTAACGCTTTTGTTACTCCGAGAATTGGCATACCATTTTCATCCACTAAAATATCTCCTTGTTCGTTACGAGCGAATGAGTTTCCATAAATTACAGGGAAACGATCTCCTGCTTGCGCACGAATTTGTGGTTCCACAAATCCTCCCAACATGATATTCTCTACTCCTTCTTTCAATTCATCTACTTTAGAATCAATTTTAGAGAAGTTAGCATTGATGGTCCATTGCCAATCTTGCGTTTGGATTGGTGTTACAAAAGCGGTAATTTCATGCGCAATTGTATGAATTTTACCACCATTTGTCATAAAACTAGCTGCCCCTGTTGATCCCGCTAAAGGCACTGGAAAAATTTGGTCCTTCACATCTTGACGTGAGAAAGTATAGTCAATTCCAAAACGATTATCAAAGAATCTAAAGTCTCCACCAAACTCCCATGATTTGGTATTTTGCGGTTTTAAATTGGGATCATAAATTGTTGAATATGGAATATAACCCGCTGCTCCATTTAGTGGATACAATACAGGATTACTAGACCAGAATCCACCAGCATAGCTAGGTGTATAGAAATAATCATTGTAATAATCTCCTGCCTGTCCTACTTCAGCATAAGATGCTCTCAATTTTGCAAAGCTCAAACCACTCTTCCCTTTTAATCCTTCTAGTTCTGTCAACACAAAACCTAAAGATACCGAAGGGTATACAAAGTCTCTATTTCCTCTTGGCATGGTAGACACAATGTCTTTACGAATAGTACCATTCAAGAATAACATATCACGGTATGAGAAACCTACATTCGAGAAAAACCCAACATTACGTTTCATACGACGTGTCTCTTCAGATGTTACTGACACCGCATTTCCAATCGTTGGCCATCCTCCAAAATTCAGTCCTCCTCCAAAATCATCATACATTTTTAGGCTAGTCTCATTAAATTCATTTCCAACCATGATGTCAAAACGGAAATCGTCTCCCAATAGCATATCGTAGTTGATAGTAAATAAGGAGTTCGTCACCGTATTAGTCACTCCATATAAGTTCAAATTCGCTGTAGTTCCAGCCATATTATGTCCTGATCCAAATTCATATACATCGCGATAATGTGTTGTATACGTATCTACCCCAGCTTGGTAACGGAAGGTTAAGTTTTTAGAACCATCTGTACTAATTTCTGGTGCATAGGCAATATTGGCATTTCCATAAAAACGACCTGTTTTTTCAGAAAACTCATTGTGTTCCGCTGCCCAAAAAGGATTATTAAATGAACCTGTTCTAAAGTGTATTTGTTCATAAATACTCTCTGGTGTATGAATTGGGGTTCCTTTTTGATTATAACTTACAGGTGCTCCCCAAACTCCTGGCAATACAGAGTTATTTGCCGCAGAAGCTTTTTGAACATCACTCGTAATATAACTACCCGCAAAACCAGTCGTCCATTCTGAGTTTAACTTCGTTTCACCCGAGAATTTAATCGTCGTACGTTTCATTTCCGTACCTGGCATAATCCCTTCTTGTGTTGTATTTGCTAAACCAAAAGAGTAATTTGTTTTCCCTGTGTTTTGGCTAATATTAAAGTTATTTGTCAAGGTTTTACCTGTTCTAAAATAATCATCAATATTATCGTATACTCCTGGTTTCACCCAAGGATCTAATCCTGCTTTTGCTAATTGAGGTACATAGTATTGTCCTGGTCGCAAAACACCTCCGTTTATATCATTAGCAACATTCCCTCCATATTTAGGGTCATTTGGCAATTCAGAAATTTTAGGTCCCCAAGACATAGAACTTGTAGGATCATATTTTCCATCTACACCTTGCGCGTAAGTTTTTTGTAAACTAGGTTTTTTAGATAAGGTCTCAAAACTACTCGTTGACGTAAAACTAATTACAGGTTTTCCTTCTTTTAGCCCTCTACCGCTTTTGGTTGTAATTACCACTACTCCATTAGATGCACGGATACCATATAAAGCTGAAGCCGCTTGTCCTTTTAAGATATTGATTGTTTCAATATCACTCGGATCAATATCTATCGCACGGTTAGCAATATCTGCTCCTGACGTACTATTTCCTGTAGAAATTGGCGCTGTTGATTCGATTGGCATTCCGTCAATTACGTACAAAGGCGTATTATTCCCTGTAAAAGAACGAGCTCCACGAATTACAATTTGAGAAGACGCTCCAGGCGCACCACTTGATGGAGTGATTTGAACACCTGCTAGCTTTCCTTGTAAAGCACCTGATAAACTACTGTTTTCAGTTTTGTTGATATCAGCCGCTTTTAATTCTTGTGTTGCGTATCCTAAAGCTTTTGCACTTCGCTTGATTCCCATAGCTGTAACAACTACTTCCTCCAATTGATGTTCATCAGCAACCATGGCTACGTTAAACACATTAGCACCCCCAACGGTATGCTTCACATCTTTCATTCCAATAAACGAAAAGACAAGCACTTCACCTTGCTTGGCTTTTATGGAATATTTACCATCTAAATCGGTTTGTGTCCCCATCTGGGTTCCTTGAATCACAACCGTCACCCCTGGTAGTGGCATACCTTCTTCTGATACCACTCCCGATAGTGTTTTTTCCTGCGCAAATCCTACTTGTACCAGTAAGATCATGATGCACGCATAAATCCACTTAATCTTCGATCTCATTCTTAAAAAATTGATTAGTTAGTTAAACAAAACTAAACCTTTTTTAGCAGAACCGTTTTAGCATATACACGACACATCAACAAAAAAGCAAACACTAACGAAATAAATATACATAATTCATATATTTATCGCCAATTTAATTAAAATACAATCATTTTAAACACAATCCTGAACACTAACATCAAGTATCCAAATATTAGACTAAGCAAACATTTAATATATTTTTAGCATTATTCCTATTTTTTCATTAACGAATACTATCTAACATTTTTCTCATAATAGCTATTAAAAAGAAGAGTTAATCCAAACAAATTATTGATACATAGAAAGAAATTCAAAAATGATTTCTATATTTTACCTAATAACCCCACTACTGTTAAAAAATAAATAATTAGCTAGACCGCTTCTGATAGCAAACAAAAAGGTGTCTGATCCTTAAGAATCAGACACCTTTCTAAAAACCATTGATTTACGCTATAATTTAAGGCGCTTTACGTGGTTTATTTGATAGTTAAAGTCTTTGATAAAGACGATTGATTTTTTACTTGCAGACCACATAGACGAACCAACTGGTATGTAAGTATTCATCGTATATAACTTCACACCATTCTTATCACCACCTAAAATAACATGCATAGCTGTGCTTACTAGAATTTCATGATCTACTTGACCTTGATAGGCAATCGGAAATCCATAAAATTCATTTTTGGTAAAAAAATACGATTTTATTTCTTGTGTATCAAACGCCCCTTCAGACAAACCTATTTCAGGTTTTTTTCTATCAATATAGAACTGAGTAGCACTATTCATTGTTAAATAAGCGAAAGCCCCTGATTCAAAAACAGAGATTGTTTTTGCTTTAGCTTCATCCTTAGCATAGGATATCTTTCTCAAAAAACGATCACTTTCCAAAATATAAAAATCTTGGTCAATATAGGACACAGGAGTATTTAATCGAACAGAAGCCTCTATTCCTGTACCATCTTTAGGTTGAGAGGATGATCCATTAGGTCCTCCAATAAAAAATGACAGCTCATCTTCTTGTTCATTCAACCCTAAGGTATAAATTTTCCCTTCATCTTGAACAAGCAATTTATTTTGTGCAGGCCAAAACGAAATAAATTTTAAATCACCATTTTGTACTTTAGCAAAAGGAAGTACTCTTTTACTCTGTGCGTCAAATTTCCAAATTGTTTTTCGATTAGGCTGGCTTTTATTCGTCAAGATTGTATAAAAATTCCCTTGTTTATCTAGCGTTATTTTATCATCTAACTTAACATTCTTAACATCAAAATCTTTCAAATATTCAGCTTCTACGATAATGTCAATTTTCCCTTCGCTATTCACCTTGCGGATATCAAAAAGAAAACTATCATATAAAGTAAAAAAAGTAGCCTCTGAAGAAGTTGCAGACATCAGACGAATATTATCAATTGTTGCTTCAATAGCAGGAACAACATTGAGTTTAAATTCAGCTTGAATCACTTTCTGAGTAGGCTCCCCTCCCTCATTATCATCAGAAGAACTACAAGACACAACAAAAGGAGCTGTTACTAAAATACAACTCAACAAGGTCAATAATTTATTCATTACTATAATAATTTATCTCCAAAAATACAGGAACTAAATAAGTTAGCCCTTTACATTAAGATAGTTTTTAAACAAGTTTAATACACTTTAAGTTTTATCAGCAACACTATACTTTAAAAAATCAACTCCAAATAAAAAGGTCGAGACAAATCTCGACCTTTTTCTAAACTACTATTATAGTTCAACACTAGTTTATTTTAACTCTGAATTATAGTCTACTTCACGAGCTGGTATTTTCCAAGTCCATTTATGTCCAATATTAGCAGGTATTTTAACTGCTAAGCTACTCACATAATTACCACCTTTACCACCTTCTTTACGATCAATATCTAAGTTCCAACGTTTCATATCAAACCAATCAAATCCTTCACCCCATAACTCTAACCCACGATAGTTTACAATTTGTTTGAAAAGCTCTGCATCCGTTAACGCTGCATTATCATATGCTGTATCACGACCAGACGTTTTATTCAACTCTGTTAATGTAGCTTTTGCCGCAGCAATATTTTGTTGAAAATACTGTGCTTCTGCTTCAATTAAATACATCTCTGATGAACGGAAATGGTTGATATTCCCAACTCCTGGCATATCATTTGCTTTAATCTTAAACTGCATATAAGCTGCCACTAAAGCATCTGAACGCAATTCTGGATATTTCGCTCTTGTATCTTTATCCATCTTAGAAGTTTCTGGTTTTTCCACCTCACCTGTCGTTAATGAATATTCCCCCTCATACTCTTTAGGATCCAAGAACAACCCTTTACGGATATCTGTATCAGGAATTTGATCAAAAAGTTCTTTACTAATGCGTTTTGGATAAACACGAACAGCACTAGCTGAAGAGTTATATGCTATATAAGCATGGTAAGCATAAAAATGCAATTGCTCATCAGAAGCTCCATAACTACCCCAAATCCACTCAGAAGTTGGGTTTGCAAATCCATCCTTATACTGTGCCTCATTCATTAATGGATAACTTGCTCGTGCTAATACAGCATGTTTTTCAGCTGTCGGATAATCCTTTTTAGCTAAAGCTGCTCTAGCATAAATCGCATGATACACATCTTGGTTCATTTCAAAGAATTTTTTGCGATCTAATCCACTTTCATCTGCCAAAACAAGTGCCTGGTCTAAATCTTCATAAATTGCTTTGTATACCTCCGCTAAACTAGACAATGGCATGCTTACAGGATCATTCATTGAACGTCTTAAAATCAAACATTCTTGTGCCCCGTTATTGCTATCATCCCAACGATATCCATATAATTGTGCTAACATTGTATAGCTATATGCTCTATAACCTAGCGCTTGTGCTTTTAACTGTTTTTTCTTAGCATCAGTTCCTTCAGCAGCATCAACTTGATCTATAATTTGATTCGCATTTGTAATCAACATATAGTAATAATGCCAAGGATAATAATCATAAATAGAAGTCGTATTGTCAAAATACACGCCATTAATAATAGGTGCCCATCCTGGTAAGTTTACTCTGAAGTTATTTCCAGAGTATTCACCATAATACATTTTGATAGTTCCTTCCCCATTAAATCCTTGAGAAATATGCTGAGTAACCATCAATTTAGCCAATCCATTCACAGCCATTTCCACCATCTCTGTTGTCTTAAAAACAGTTGTTGGCGAAGTCTCGTCTGTTGGATAAGTATCTAGGTAATCTTTACTACAAGAAGCAAAAGCCAGAACTGTTGCTAGTGTAAGATATTTTATATATTTAATTTTCATTATTCCTTTTTTTTATTGATTAAAAAGCCACATTAACACCTAATGTAAATGTACGTGGTGTAACATATGTATTATATAATACCCCATTAAACGTTTGTTGTGGATTCATCCCTTGACGTTTTGTAAAAGTGGCTAAATTCTCAACCCCTAATGTTAAACGCATACCACTAACTCCAATTTTCTCCATTGTTTCTTTAGGCATTTCGTAGCTAACATTAATATTTTTAACTACCAAATAAGAAGCATCTTTTAACCATCTAGTCGATAAATCCCCTCTTGTATAAGTATCTCTATTAAAATCTACTACTGGAATACCATTTGGATCAATGCGATTAGCAGATCCTTCTGTCATTCCTTCTGGGGCACCATTCCAAGCTCCTAAAATATCACTGTGAATAGCTCCTGGGTTTGCACTTACACTCATTAAGTCTTGGTATGAATTATCATAAACTTTTCCACCAATACTGTAGGTAAATAAGGCAGATAAAGAGAAGTTTTTGTATGATAACATCGTATTGAAACTACCTGATACTTTTGGAATTGCACTACCTGAGAAATCTTTTTTAGCATAAGTCGTATAAGTCGTGTAGTCATTACCATTAATTGTCGTAACATACTTACTATCGATTACTTCTTTACCATCATCATTTTTCCCAACACTATATTTATCCTTATTGATTTCATAAAGCGCATTACCCGTCATTTGATCTACTCCAACATATTGATACAAATAGAATTCATGAACACTTTTACCTTCCATAGCTTTATGGAAAGATGTTGTTTGAATACCATCTTTTCTATTTTCAGGTGCTAACTCCACCACTTTATTTTTCAACCAAGTTGCATTGGCACCAATATTCCATCTCCAATCTCCTTTTTTAATCACATCTACATCAAAAGCAATCTCAATTCCTCTATTTGAAATACTTCCAATATTTGAAACAATTTTTGAAGCTCCTTCTGTTGGAGTAGTTGATCCATTTGACAAAGGTTGATTTAAATCAGTCAATAGATTTTGTGAACGTTTGTCAAAATATTCCAAAGATAAATTCACGCGGTTAAACAATCTTGTATCTAATGCAACATCAAAAGAAGAAGAAGTTTCCCATTTTAAATCTTTATTACCATTTTGTGATTTATACAATGCTGTAGCACCACCGTTTTTATCGATAGCATATAAATCTTGATAAGCATAAAATGTTGCCGCCATGTCATTACCTACTTCACCATAAGAAGCTCTAATTTTTAAATGATCCATAAATGAAACATTAAAAAAGCTTTCATTACTTACAACCCAGCTAGCTCCAGCTGACCAGAAGTTACCCCATCTATTGTCCTTGTGGAATTTTGACGAACCATCTCTTCTGAACGATCCTTCAACAAAATATTTATTTGCATAATTATATTTAACACGAGATAAATATCCTTCAGTTCTATAAATATTCGTATAGTCATATAAATTGGTCACATCATTGAAGTTAATCAAATCTACCATTCCTGGGAACGTTTGATTTGATTTCATTGTATACAAATAGGTATATTCTGTACTGTAGTTTTCATGCCCTACTAATGCCTGAACATTGTGCTGACCGAAATCTTTATTCCAGTTTAACAATTGTTGAGCTGTATACGTTTTGTAACGATACATCGTTCTTCTACTACGCCCATTAGTTCCAGCTCCATCACCAATAATCCCGTTATCATAGTGACGTTCTTCTGTATTACGCGTATTTAAATCACCGCGAATTGTAAATGTGAAATCGTTTAAAAATTTTATATCTGCAAAAACTTGTCCGCTAAATGTATTGCGGATTGTCTCACGGCTATTTAGATCATTTTCCCAAACCACATGTCTTCCAACATATTGTGCTCTAGATTTCGTTCCATCATCGTACATTAAACTACCTGTTTCATCATATAAATATGCTCCAGTTGATGGATCATGCATATGCACAGAATAAATAGGAGCAATTCCTCTTGCAAACATAAAAGGATTCGCATAACTATTAGAATTATCTGCTGATGCAGTAATTCCATTAGAAACTTGATGTGATCCAGATAAATTTGTTCCTACTTTCAACCAGTCGTTTACTTGATAATCTGCATTAGTACGTCCTGTAAAACGGGTAAAATCAGAATTTTTAAAATAAGCTTCATTATTCAAAAATCCTGCAGAAAAATAAGCCCCTCCTTTATCGTTAGAAACACGTCCGTTCATATTAATATCTTGATAGTAACCTGTTCTTTCAATTGGCTTATACCAATCTAAATCCCCTCTATATCCATCAAGTATTTGAGCGTTACTTTTTAATTTACCATTTTCAAACAATTGATTTGCAGGTAAATTATAAATATTTGCTTTTAAAATCTCATTAACTAAATTAGCATTTGCTGCATCGTTAGCCTCTGCTACTGATTTCCCACTTGTAACCTGTCCATTTCTGTAACCTGTCCACATCGTATTCATAAAATCATCTGCACCTACACGATCATACTCCTTGATACCTCTAACATAGACACCTTGTTTCATATCTATATTAAACGATCCTCCTGCTTTATTTCCTTTCTTAGTTGTAATCAAAATTACTCCATTAGAAGCTCTATTACCATATAATGTTGTTGATGAAGCATCTTTCAATACTGACATACTTTCTATATCCGCAGGGTTAATATCTGTAATACTTCCTCCATATGGTACACCATCCACTACATACAACGGCGAGTTTGCGTCCACTCCATTCACTTTACCTCTTAATGAAGTAAATCCACGAATACGAACTTCTGGCTCCGCCCCAGGTTGTCCGGATGTATTATTAACCTGAACCCCTGCAGCGGTACCTTCTAAAGCCCCAATTGCATTCGTCGCAGGTCTCTTCTGAATATCTTCCGATTTTACAACAGCAATTGACCCTGTTACTGATTCTTTTGAAGCAGTACCATACGCTACTACTACAACCTCATCAAGAACACTATCTTCTGCTTTCATTACCACATTAAATGTGTTTGCAGCAGCAACTTTATGTTCAACATTCTTTAATCCTATAAACGAAAACACAACCACCTCTCCTTGGTTCACTTTAATAGCATAGTTTCCATCTAAATCCGTTTGAGTCCCCATTGTTGTCCCTTTGATAACAACAGTAACCCCTGGTAACGGGTATCCATCCTCAGTCACAACCCCTTTTAGCGTTTTTTCCTGAGCGAATGAAAATTGCACAAATAGTACCATAAATAGCACTAAAGTCCATTTTAACTTTGATCTCATTATTTAAATTGAATTAGTTAGTTCGCAAACATAAAAAACTAAACTAAAACCTAGTTAACTTTTCCTATCATTAACTAGAAACAAACCAACGAATTACTAAAGAATAGAAATAAAATCAATGAAATTATATTAAAAAAAATAAATCAATAAAAAAACAAATTAAAAATTCAAATAATTCCCACACGACCTTTCATTAAAAAACTTAATAAAGCCTTATCATTCCCTTCACATTTAACAGCAACAAAATCGCTCGTGTTTTCACAAAAAAACACAACCAACTAGCTATCAACAAACAAAGACAAAACAAGCCAAAAGGCTATAACTTTCATCAAATGTTAAATTTTAAGTTGTTATGATTTATTTAATGGATTTCTTAGCAAATATTACCTTTTCAGCCTTTGGATTCACTTGTAGAACCTTACCTTTGTTCTTCATATTTTCGCTTATGTTATTACATCATTTTTCAGAATCACAATATGAAGCCGGAACAGATGAAGCTGGCAGAGGCTGTATTGCAGGCCCAGTAACTGCTGCTGCTGTCATTCTTCCCCCAGATTTCGCCAATGAGATCTTAAATGATTCCAAACAACTTTCGGCTAAAAATCGTTATGCTTTAAGAAGCATTATTGAAGAGCAGGCTCTAAGTTATGGCGTAACACATTTACACGAAGATGTTATTGAAGAATTAAACATTTTACATGCTGCCATAAAAGCCATGCATGAAAGTGTACATCAACTGCGCCCTATACCTGATTTCTTAATCGTAGATGGAAATAAATTTACCCCCATTCCCTCTATTCCTCATCAGTGTATTGTCAAAGGAGATGCCAAATACCTAAGTTTAGCTGCTGCATCTGTATTAGCCAAAACGTATCGGGATGATTACATGAATCAAATCCACGAAGAATTTCCTATGTACAATTGGAAAAAAAACAAAGGATATCCAACACAAGAACACCGAGCTGCTATTTTAGAATACGGTCCTTGTAAATATCATCGAAAATCATTCAAGCTTTTACCTGATCAGTTAAAATTAGAATTATAGCATAAAAAAAAGACTCTTTTTACTAGTAAAAAGAGTCTTTTTTTTATGCTTGTATCCTATTGTTAAGCGAATACTTTCTCAACTGCTTGAATCGTAAAGTCTAAATCATCATACGTCAAAGCATCCGTAATAAACCATGTTTCATAAGAAGATGGAGCGATGTAAACTCCTTCTTTTAACAGGCCGTGAAAAAATGTTTTAAACTGATCATTATTCCCATAACCTGCCGTATCAAAATCGACCACCTCTCGTTCATCAAAGAACACAGAAATCATGGATCCTACGCGGTTAATCGTATACTTTATTTGCTTTGCTTCCAATACACGACGTATTCCTTGTTCTAAATACGCTGTTTTTTTTTCTAAGCGCTCAAACACCGCTAAATCATTGTTAATTGCTTGTAACATCGCCAATCCAGCAGCCATTGCTAAAGGATTCCCAGAGAGTGTTCCTGCTTGATATACAGGTCCAACAGGCGCTAAATAATCCATTACCTGAGCAGAACCTGCAAAAGCTCCCACTGGCAATCCACCACCAATTACTTTTCCGAAAGTAACCAAGTCAGCGCGAACACCAAATAACTCTTGTGCACCACCACGTGCCAAACGGAACCCCGTCATAACTTCGTCAAAAATTAACAACGTTCCATGCGTATCACATAACTGACGTAATCCTTCTAAGAAGCCAGGCTTTGGAGGAATACACCCCATATTTCCTGCAACAGGCTCAATAATAATAGCCGCTACCTCGCCTTTATTGGCTTCTAAAATAGAAGCAACATTTGCTAAATCATTATACGTAGCTAATAAAGTATCTTTTGCCGTTCCTTGTGTTACACCAGGGCTATTTGGTGAACCAAATGTTACTGCTCCACTACCTGCTTGAATTAAAAAGGAATCAGAGTGTCCATGATAACATCCTTTGAATTTAATTATCTTTTCTCTATCCGTATAACCTCTCGCTAAACGAATCGCACTCATACATGCTTCTGTACCAGAATTCACAAAGCGTATTTTATCAATATTAGGTACCATAGAAACCGCCAATGCAGCAATTTCTGTTTCTATTTCTGTTGGCATACCAAAAGAAGTACCCTTTTTAGCTTTTTCAATTACCGCTTCCACTACTGGTGGATACGCGTGTCCCAACAACATTGGACCCCAAGAATTAATATAATCAACGAGTCTATTTCCATCCACATCATACAAATAAGCTCCCTTAGCTTCTTGAACAAATATAGGAGTTCCCCCTACAGATTTGAATGCTCTAACTGGTGAGTTTACTCCACCAGGAATAACTTTTTCAGCTTCTGCAAAAAGCTGACTACTTCTTTGATATAACATAGTGTTTTATAATTTTAAGCGTTGACCAATCGATAGATTAGTCCCATCAAGTTTATTTGTTTTCTGTAGTTTTGCTACAGTTGTATTGTATTTTTTTGATATCGAATACAAAGTATCTCCTTTTTGAACGACATGGGTTTTAGCTCCAGCTTTCGTTTCTGCCTTCGCTTTGGTCTCCACTTTTGTTTCTGCTTTTTTCTCTATTTCTTTTTTAGGTCTTGGTGAAGTCAATCCCAATACTTCACGATCATATTGATCCAAAGTATAACGCTCAATCAAGCTAATCAACTTATTAGCATATTTAGGATCTGTTGCATAACCTGCTTTTTTCAAACCATGCGCCCATCCTTCATAATCATCTTTTTCTAAGAGAAATAAATCATTATAACGGCTACGTGACACCAAAAATTGAGAGTGATCGCGATAAGACTCCTCTGGTGCGTCATATTTTCTAAAACACTCATCTGGTGCATCATCAGTATGACGAACGGATGGCCCATCCCATTCTTTATGACATTTAATCCCAAAGTGATTATTTGCATTTCGACTCAACGTTCCCTGTCCTGATCCAGATTCCAATACCCCTTGTGCCAAGGTAATACTTGCAGGAATACCATAAGAAGACATATTGTCCTTCGCAATGTCTTTATACTGTAAAATATAATCTTGAATCATATCAGCGGTCACAGAAATTCGCGAAGTAGCTTCTAACGTTTCACTGTTCTTAGCTGCTGTACGTTTATCTCGTTCTCGTTTCGCATCATCTTGAATGCGACGTTGTTCTTCAACCTTTTTTTGTTGTGCTCGATATTGCTCCTTAGAGACCAACTCTTTCGTTTTCGACTTCCTCCCCGTAAGTTTGGAATTGTTCTTCACCCCACAACTTACAAGTGCGAGTAAACAGAACAGTAAAAGGATTTTTTTTATCATATAGCTATTTTATTTTTTCATTCCACCCCTGCAAGCCCCCCGTGTGAATGGCGAGAATCTTACTGTCTTTTTTAAATTGATTTTGCTCAATTAAATCAAAGATACCAAAAAGTAGTTTACCTGTATAAATTGGGTCTAAAAGAATTCCTGTATCTCGTTCAAAATGGCGTATAAATTGCAGTAAATCAGCATTATATTTTGCATATCCTCCAAAGTGATACGCTGTTTCCAATCTCCAGTTTTCTTTGTTTACATACTTCTTAATTTCCTTCATTAGAAAATCCCCTTTCAATGCAGGAAAACCGATAACCTGTTGATGTAAAAAAGAACGATTGACAATTCCTGCTATCGTGCCTCCAGTTCCCACTGCACAACACACATAATCATAGATCCTATCTTCTTCCTTCAAAATTTCCTCCGTCCCCTTGATTGCTTTTTCATTTGTCCCTCCTTCTGGAACCAAGTAAAAATCACCAAACTCTTCTGCTAACTTGGCTAAAAAAGCAGTTGAATCTTTCGTTCTGTACTCCGTTCGCGTTACGAATTTAAAACGCATTCCATCCTCTTCCGCTTTTTTCAACGTTGGGTTCTCTCGGTAGTTTTCTTGGATTTCCTCTCCTCGAATTACACCAATGGTTTGCATCCCTACTATTCTTCCAGCCGCAGCTGTTGCTGCAATATGATTGGAATACGCTCCTCCAAAAGTCAACACTTGTCGATGCCCTTCTGATACAGCCGCTTCCATATTGTATTTCAATTTTCGGAATTTGTTACCTGACACTTCCGGATGCAATAGGTCTTCTCTGCGAATAAACAATTCAATTCCATTGCTGAATGAACGCTCTACTTTTACCGTTGGCACCTTCTCTTTTGAAAACAAATCTATCATTACCTATCACATTTACAATCGATTAATTTACGATAGGTTTAACTAAAAACGTTTTTTTTTGTATAAATATTAAAACAAATAATACAAGAGTTTTTAGTAACTTACCTACGCAAAAACGAGTCAAAATCCAAAGCTAGACTACGCAACAAAACTAGTTAATAGTTTTTAGGTTTTTACTTAAAAAACACATAAATAATTAATCACAAAAAACTCAGAAAATGACTTTTAAGGAACAAATTCTACAAGGAATTCCAAATGAGCTACCAGCAAAGAAGGAGTATGATCCGGCAATTAATCACGCTCCAAAACGCAAAGAAATATTGACAGAAGAGGAAAAGAAACTTGCCTTGCGAAATGCTTTACGTTATTTTGATGCTAAACATCATTCCGAGTTAATCCAAGAGTTTAAAGAAGAATTAGAAACATATGGTCGTATTTACATGTATCGCTTTAGACCCGATTACAAGATGTATGCAAGACCAATAGAAGAGTATCCAGGAAATTCTACACAGGCTAAAGCAATTATGTTGATGATTCAGAATAATTTGGATTATGCAGTTGCACAACACCCACATGAATTGATCACCTATGGTGGTAATGGGGCCGTTTTTTCAAATTGGGCACAATACTTACTAACCATGCGCTATCTAGCTGAAATGACGGACGAGCAAACGTTAGTCATGTATTCAGGGCACCCGATGGGATTATTCCCTTCACATGCTAAAGCACCACGCGTTGTAGTAACCAATGGAATGATGATTCCGAACTATTCTAAACCTGATGATTGGGAAAAATTCAACGCCTTAGGCGTAACACAATATGGTCAGATGACAGCTGGAAGTTATATGTACATCGGCCCACAGGGAATTGTGCATGGAACAACAATCACCGTATTAAATGGAGGTCGTAAAATTGCTAAAAACGGTGAGGACCTTACAGGTAAGTTATTTGTAACTTCTGGATTAGGAGGAATGAGTGGAGCACAGCCTAAAGCAGGTAATATTGCAGGATGTATTACCGTTTGTGCGGAAGTAAATCCAAAAGCAGTACACACGAGACACTCTCAAGGATGGGTGGATGAAGTGGTTACGGATCTCAATGCGTTAGTACAACGCGTAAAACAAGCACAAGAGCACAAAGAAATCGTATCGATTGCTTTCCAAGGAAATATAGTTGAAGTATGGGAGAAATTTGCAGAAGACAACCTATTTGTTCATTTAGGATCTGATCAAACCTCTTTACACAACCCTTGGGCTGGAGGATATTACCCTGTAGGACTATCTTTTGAAGAAGCAAATGACATGATGGCTAATAACCCAACTTTATTCAAAGAAAAAGTACAAGAATCATTACGCAGACAAGCGGCAGCGATTAATAAACACACCGCTAGAGGAACGTATTTCTTTGACTATGGAAATGCCTTTCTGCTAGAAGCCTCTAGAGCTGGAGCAGAGGTAATGGCTGCAAATGGCATCGATTTTAAATATCCTAGTTATGTACAAGATATCATGGGACCGATGTGTTTTGATTATGGTTTTGGTCCTTTCCGATGGGTATGTGCTTCAGGAAAACCAGAAGATTTAGCTAAAACAGATGAAATTGCTTGCCGCGTATTAGAAGAGATTATGCAAAACTCACCAGCAGAAATTCAGCAACAAATGGCTGATAATATCCGTTGGATTAAAGGTGCACAAGAAAACAAACTAGTTGTTGGATCACAGGCACGTATTTTATATGCTGATTCAGAAGGCCGCATTAAAATTGCAGAAGCTTTTAACAAAGCGATTAAAGAAGGAATAATTGGTCCAGTAGTTTTGGGGCGTGATCACCACGATGTATCGGGAACAGATTCCCCATACCGTGAAACATCTAACATTTATGATGGTTCTAGATACACCGCTGATATGGCTATTCAAAACGTGATTGGCGATAGCTTTAGAGGCGCTACTTGGGTTTCTATCCACAATGGCGGTGGCGTTGGATGGGGAGAAGTAATCAACGGAGGATTTGGCATGCTTTTAGATGGTTCTAAAGAATCCGATGAAAAATTAAGATCTATGTTATTCTGGGATGTAAACAACGGTATTGCACGACGCAACTGGGCTCGAAACAAAGAGGCTACTTTTGCTATTAAGCGTGCCATGGAGATTGAACCGTTATTAAAGGTTACAATTCCAAATATCGTTGATGATAGTTTATTGAATTAACTCACAAAAAATAAGTAAGCGATGAAAACGGTATCAAAATTTCTAATTCTTGCAGCTGTCAGTATTTTTACAGCTTCTTGTAGTAGTGTACGTGTTAGTGCCGATTATGACAAAAACATCAATTTTACAGCATACAAAACCTATGCTTTTTTTAAAGAAGGTATTGATAATGTAAAATTAAACGACTTGGATAAAAAACGCATTCTTCTTGCGATTGACCAAGAAATGACGGCTAAAGGTTTTACTAAAACAGATAGTAACCCTCAATTGTTAGTAAATATTTTTACTAAATCACAACAGCAAGTAAACGTTACCACAAACAACGATTACTTCTACTCGAGATATGGCTACTATGGATGGGGTTATGCACCGTACTGGGGGCCTAATTCAACAACAGTATCCACATCAATAGAAGGAAAACTATACATTGACTTCATCGACACAAATAAAAAGGCTTTAATATGGCAAGGGATTGGAACAGGCTATATAGACAACGCCAATACACCTGAAAAGAAAGAAGCAAAAATTCAGGATTTTGTACAGAAAATATTGAGTACGTATCCGCCTGAATTACAGAAATAAAATAAATTACACAAAAAGAGTGATTAAAATATAAATGCCCTGAGAAGTATTCAACTTCTTAGGGCATTTATATTTACCATAAAAACATTTCAAATTAAGCTCCATTTTTATACATAAGGTCTAGAAAAACACATCTATTATCGTTATTACTCATAAAACTACAATTACAAAACAACTAAAACACCTATTATATATAAATAATCATTTTTTTTCTTTAATAAACAATCAATTTATAAAACATAAATATATAAACAATGTATATATCCTATTCAATATGAAAAAATAATTCAACATATCTATATCTAAGAAAACTATACACACAAAGCAACTCTCGTTCAATTGCTTGAATAAAAAATAGGGGTGTCTCAAGTTTGAGGCACCCCTATTATTCTATTTATTATTTTTTTACTTGAAACTAGTTCGCTCTTACTGTAGCAACTTTAGCTACTCTATTAGACTTTTTGTTTGCTTTTACTGCAGTTAAACTAGCATCCCCAGCTGGAACTTCACTATAATATAAAGCATCAGTTGTTTTATTATACTTTATATCATATTTATTAGCAGTTGGTTGTGTAAATTCTCCTTGAGAATCCAACATAAAAACTGTATTCTCTAAAACAGCTGCTACTCTGAATGTTGTATCTTCAGTTACATCTGAATAAACTTCTTGTCCTTTAATTGCAAATAAATCTATAATTATCCACTCTGAAACAGGTGTATTAAAAGGATTCTTTGTAGCCTGTCCTGCTACTTGAGGGATAGCAAATTCAAATCTTGTGAAAATTTTACGGCTATTCCAATTTGCTTCCGTTTGGTCAATAATGTTTACACCATAAATGTAAGCAAAACCACCTCCATTTAATGGGTATTGTTTTGGTAAAAATGTCCCATCAGTTTGTTTAACACCATTAATTGTCATTTGAGAGAAATCTAAATTATATGTAATTCCTTCTAAAACTAATTGATTTTCACCAGCAACTGTAGATGCATTAACTTTAACTGAAACTTCATTACTATTTTCATATCCTTCTTTTGAAGCTACGAATTTAAATGTACCTTCTCCAGCTGCAATCCAAGGATTTGATACAACTTCAGTACCTTTTTTAATCACTACTCCAGCTACAACAGCACCAGAACCATCTTTAACAATAAAGTTCACTTCTGCTCCTTCTTCTACTTCAGAAGCACCAGCTACTGACAATACTAATGTTTTAGGATCTGGAGTTACAATATCTTTCTCTGATACTTTAACAGTTAATACGTTACTGTCATTGAAACCATTTTTCTTAGCTTGAACTTTGTATTCTCCTTTTTTAGTAAAAGTGTATGGGTTTGAAACTTTCTCACCTGCAACATAAAGATCAGTTCCAGCTTCTGCTTTGTCACCTACTTTTACTGTAAATGTAACAGCGTCACCTTCTTTTACGTCAGTTTTTCCTGATAAAACTAAGTCTTTTTGCTTTGGATCATCATTTTTGCTATCGTCGCTGCTACAAGAAGCTCCGAATGTAGCCAAACCAGCTACAGCCAAAAACATAAATAATTTTTTCATAAATATTTGCTTTAATTAGTTAATAATTGTGTTGCAATATAAAAACATTTTTGAAACTAAAAAAAAAATTAGTTAATATTATCTTTAATGTTCCCTAACATTCTAAACTAACACCTAAATATTATACAATAAACCTTATTTTTAGACAAAAAATTTAACATATTAATCCCTATAAAATAAAATCTTTAACCATATAATTATCATTACCACATTTTAACATTTTATAAATCGTAAAATATTCTTTCTGTTTCAATTATTACCTCTTTATCACTTGAAAAAATAAGAGCTTTTAATACATTCATCTTTTTCCTTATATTTACCGCAACCAAACTACTTTTAGAATACTATGAACGCAAAAGAATACGAAAGCAACGAATTAATAGACCGATTACCTCCTCACTTGAAGCAATTCATCAAGCCACAAGACTATGAGGACTATACTCCTATCAACCAAGCGGTATGGCGCTACGTCATGCGTAAAAACGTCGACTACCTATCTAAAGTAGCTCACGACACTTATTTGGAAGGATTAAGTAAAACGGGAATCTCGGTTGAATCAATTCCAAGTATGTATGGTATGAATAGAATCTTAAAGGAAATTGGTTGGGCAGCTGTCGCAGTAGATGGTTTTATTCCACCTAATGCCTTTATGGAATTTCAAGCCTACAAAGTACTTGTTATTGCTTCAGACATTAGACAATTAGAAAATATTGAATACACTCCTGCTCCTGATATCATTCACGAAGGAGCTGGGCATGCTCCTATTATTGCTAATCCTGAATACGCAGAATACTTAAGACGTTTTGGAGAAATTGGCTGTAAAGCCATTTCATCTGCTCATGATTATGAAATTTACGAAGCTATCCGTTTATTATCCATCTTAAAAGAAGCAGAAGGTGTAGCTGAAGAAGATATTAAAAAGGCAGAAGATGAAGTTGATCGCTTACAAGCAATTACAACAGCACCATCAGAAATGGCTTTAATTCGAAACTTGCACTGGTGGACTGTAGAATATGGTTTAATTGGAACCGTGGACAATCCTAAAATATACGGGGCTGGACTATTGTCTTCTATTGGAGAGAGCGCTTGGTGTATGACGGATAACGTAGTTAAACTACCATACACAATTGAATCTGCTACTCAAGGTTTTGACATCACTAAACCTCAACCTCAACTCTATGTAACACCAGATTTCGCATTTTTAAGTGAAGTCTTAGAGAATTTCGCCAACAAAATGGCATTGCGCAAAGGTGGATTAGAAGGAATTCAGAAATTAATTGACTCTAAAGCCTTAGGTACTATTGAATTGAATACGGGTATTCAGATTTCAGGACACTTTACTAATGTAATTGAACATGAAGGTAAGCCTGCATATGTACAAACAACTGGAGCCACAGCATTATCTTATAGAGAAAAAGAACTCGTTGGACACGGAACAGAAACACATCCTCATGGTTTTGGTACGGCTTTAGGTCGTTTAAAAGGCATCAACTTAGCCATTGAAGATATGAGTCCACGTGATTTAAAAGCCTATAACTTATTTGAAGGACAACCCGTAACATTAGAATTTGAGGGCGATATTACCGTATCTGGAACAAATATTACAGGTATCCGCAATATCCATGGCAAAATTATTTTAATTAGCTTTAGAGATTGTACGGTTAAACACGGCGATACAGTTTTATTCCAACCTGAATGGGGTACATATGATATGGCCGTGGGTGCAGATATAATTTCTGCTTTTTCTGGACCTGCAGACTATAAGAGTTTTGATTTAGTCAACCACGTTCCTTCATCTAAAACAATTAAAGCCAAAAGAGACGAAGAAAAAATAAAATTAGAAGGACTTTACCAAGCGGTCCGTTTGATGCGTGAAGACAACAAAGCAACTGATTTAAACACCATTTTAGATACGTTGATTTCAACTTATTCTTCAGATTGGTTGTTAACTGTTGAGATTCTAGAACTAGCTAAACAAAACAAAGAGGAAGCGCTCTATCAAAAAGCGATGAATCGTCTAGAACAATTAAAAGTTGAAAGGCCAAAGGTTGCTCATTTGATTGTAGACGGAGTAAGTATCATTGAACAAGCATAATTTACATAGGGAAAGTGACTGACAAGTCACTTTCTTTTTTTATGGTGTTTCCTTGATATTCCAAACGCCATCCCAACATATTAGTCACGACTAATAATTTTCCCAATTCACTTGTTAAGCGATTTTCTGCATTTGACTTTAAGCTAGATTGCTCAATCTTGCGTTGTAAATCCTCTTTTATCTTGGCATTAATCTTATTGTAATCTTCTCCCGTAAATGGATTGAATGTACTCGTTTCTACGTCGTATAATTTGTAATCTGGATAAATGTGAATTTCTGGTTCTGGAATATGCAACAACTGAACCACCTTGTGCTCTTCATCAATTTGGTATTGCAATTGCGTTAAATCATACTCCACTGTTGCTTTTGCATTGACAATAACCACTGCTTTTTTTGTAAAAGAAACAAGATTCAACAAATACTTCTGTTGATCTTGATAGGTCATGACTTGTGTGTAATTCGCTTCAGTCACAATCAATTTACTCACGTTTTTCAATTGTTCCTGAATCAAATCCGAATTATATTCTACGTTACTCGTTGATTTACCGAATGTATATTGATAAACCACTACTCCCATAAACATGAAGAATAGCACAATAAAGAAAGAAAATACAACTTTGAATACTTTTCTCATAACCTACACTAATTATCTAAAACTCATAAACGGATAACGCTCTAATAAATCGTCAATTTTTTCAATTAACGTATCTAAAAACTTCAAATGTTGTTCTGCAGTTGGATTAAAAGGGCGATGATTCAATCCTTTCTGAACCTCATCTACTTTTTTCATTACAGCATACATTTGTTCATCGATATAATGCGCAACAAAGCGTTCCCAGATGTATTGAATTGCAATAGCATTGGGGTGGATCAAATCTTCCTTATAGAAACGATAATCGCGTAATTCATCCATCATCATTTCATAAACGGGAATATAGCTTACTTTCGTATCTTGTAAAGCATCAAATGCACAGTGCAAAGCAGCAAGTAAAATACTTTTACTGCGTTGATTCTCCACAAAACCATCTTTGATATGACGTACAGGTGATATAGAACACAAAATTTGTGCCTCACTATTCACCGTGCGAATCAACGTAATGATGTGTTGATAGCTTACCAACACTTCTTCATAAGAGAGCAAGCGTTTCTCAAACTGTGTATTGGGTACTTTATGGCAATTTGCTACAATTTCTCCAGTTTCTTTTACCGCATATACCCAAGCTGTACCAAAAGTAAGTGTAATGAAAGCACTTTCTCGTAAAGCGACCTGCAAATCGAATAATTTGACATTCAATTTAGTAACGATATCCTCTTGCTCCAGTTCATTTAAATCAGAATGCGCAACAAAAGAACTCCAAATTTCCTGGTGTTCAAAAACATCTGAAGCAGTAAACTCATACCCTTTCACGGCATATTCCACCAACTTTTCTATAGCCTTTGGATGAAATAAAATACCAAAAGGATTGATGGTTTGCTGAAATTGATACGCTTTAAACTTCTCTCCAATATTTACAGCAAAACAAGAGCCTAGACAAAGGATTTTATCTTCATAAGTAATCTTTTTTCCTGTATAGGATAAGGGAACAACGGTACTGAAATTCATTTCTACTAGGTATAAGAAAAAAAGATTCCTACGAATAGGAATCTTTTTTTTATCATTATATTATTTCAAATAATCAATAGCATGACTGATAGCTTCTTTTATTCCAGCTGGATTTTTACCTCCTGCTGTTGCGAAGAAAGCTTGTCCTCCTCCACCCCCTTGGATGTATTTTCCTAACTCACGAACGATTTGACCTGCATTTAATCCTTTTGCCTCAACAATTTCTTTAGAAACGTAACACGTTAACATTGGTTTATCATTGGCATTAGATCCAAACACCACATAAAGATTAGTCAACTCACTTCCTAATTCATAAGCTAAGTCTTTTGCTCCATTCGCATCTAAATCTACTTCTACAGCTAAGAAAGACACTTCATTGATCAGTTGAATTTGTCCTTTCAACTCTCCTTTTAGATTTTTAGCTTTCTCTTTCAACAATTGCTCAACTTGCTTTTTAAGTTTTGCATTTTCATCTTGTAGAGCCACAACTGCTTTCAATGTATCTTGTGGATTTTTTAATACTGCTTTTAATTCTTTTAGCGTATTTTCTTGATCTGCATAAAAAGCTCGTGCCGCTTTATTAGTAATCGCTTCAATACGGCGAATTCCAGCTGCTACAGCCCCTTCACTTACAATTTTAAACTGCCAAATATCAGCAGTATTTTGAACGTGCGTTCCTCCACATAATTCCATACTTTCACCAAAGCGAATAGCACGTACTTCATCTCCGTATTTCTCACCAAAAAGTGCCATTGCACCTTCAGCTACAGCTTGATTAAAAGGAATACTGCGTCTTTCAATTAACGGTAATTGCTCGTGAATACGACTGTTAACGAAATCTTCCACTTGTTGTAATTCCTCTTCAGTAACTTTAGCAAAGTGCGAAAAGTCAAAACGCAAATGTGTAGGAGACACTAAAGAACCTTTTTGCTCTACATGCGTTCCTAAAATGGTACGCAACGCTTGGTGCAATAAGTGTGTTGCTGAGTGGTTCGCCATGGATTGTTGACGAGCCTCTACATCTACTTTTGCTGTAAAAGTTCCTTCTACATTAGCAGGCAATTCTCTTACAATATGTAAAATTAAATTGTTTTCTTTTTTAGTATCAATAACCTGAATAGCCTCATTCGCAGAAACGATTAATCCACAATCTCCTACTTGACCTCCCCCTTCTGGATAGAATGGCGTCGAATCAAGTACCAACTGGAATAATTTTCCATCTTTCTTGCTATCTACTTTTCTGTAACGCGTAATTTTTACTTGATTTTCTAATTGATCGTAACCAACAAATTGCTCTACATTACCGCCAATTAGAATCGTCCAGTCATCGGTAGATACTTCTGATGCTGCTCTTGAACGTGTCTTTTGTTCATTCATAGCAACTTCAAATCCTTTCTCATCTAATTCGAATCCTTTTTCTCTTAGGATTAATGCTGTTAAGTCAATAGGGAATCCAAAAGTATCATACAATTCAAATGCTTTTGCTCCATCTACTACCTTTCCATTCGTTTTCTCAATCACTTGATCCAATAAATGTAATCCTTGTTCTAACGTACGCAAGAATGAAGCTTCTTCTTCTTTGATTACATTTTCAACCAACGTTTTTTGTGCAACGATTTCAGGGAAGAAAGCTCCCATCTGTACCGCTAGCACTTCCACTAATTGGTAGATAAAAGGTTCTTTTGTTCCTAAAAACGTAAATCCGTAGCGAATTGCACGACGTAAAATACGGCGAATAACATACCCCGCTCCATTATTTGATGGTAATTGTCCATCAGCAATAGCGAAAGCAACTGCGCGAACGTGATCCACGATTACGCGAATGGCAATATTGGTTTTATTTTGTTGTTCTGTAATGTCTTTTACTGTATTGTCTGTGTATTTCAATCCAGTGATTTCTTCTACTTTTCGGATTAAAGGTGTAAATACATCTGTGTCATAGTTAGATGTTACGCCTTGCATAGCCATACACAAACGCTCAAATCCCATTCCAGTATCCACATGCTGAGCTGGTAATTTCTCCAAAGAACCATCCGCTTTACGGTTGAATTCCATGAATACGTTATTCCAAATCTCTACTACTTGAGGGTGATCCGCATTAACTAAAGAAAAACCTGAAACGGCTGCTCTTTCTGCATCAGTACGCAAATCAATGTGAATTTCAGAACAAGGTCCGCAAGGCCCTTGATCTCCCATTTCCCAAAAGTTATCTTTTTTATTTCCTAGAATAATACGGTCTTCAGCTACATACTGTTTCCAAAGATCAAAAGCCTCTTGATCAAATGGTACATTTTCAGCAGGATTTCCTTCGAAAACGGACACATATAGGCGATCTTTTTCTAGTTTTAAAACTTCCGTTAAAAATTCCCATGCCCAAGCGATTGCTTCTTTTTTGAAGTAATCTCCAAATGACCAGTTCCCTAACATCTCGAACATCGTATGGTGATACGTGTCGAAACCTACATCTTCTAAATCATTGTGCTTTCCAGAAACACGTAAACATTTTTGTGTATCTGCTATACGTTTGCTTTTCGGCGTGGCGTTTCCTAAAAAATATTCTTTAAACTGGGCCATCCCAGAGTTGTTAAACATTAGAGTTGGATCGTCTTTTAAAACGATCGGTGCTGAAGGAACGATTAAATGTCCCTTTTCTTCAAAAAAGTTTAAAAACTTCTGACGAATTTCTTGTGATTTCATATTTTCGGAAACTAATATTTTCTATCAAACATTTAAATAACTTGCTAATTGTATTGTATAACCCTGTATTGACCAACAAAATGTGTTAATTTTTTATTCCCATTTGTTATTTAACCAAGTATTAAACCAAAACATTGTTTAAATTTGTTGTTTAACGCCTTTTTAAACCAAACAAGGGTGTTTACAAAATTAGTGCAAAAATAGTGTTTTTTAAATTATGGCTAAGGTAAAATATTATTACGATTCCGAAAAGTTAGCGTTTCACAGAATACGCCCCAAATCTTCTAAGAGAATCGTAAACATATTCTTGTTTATCCTATCTGCGGCTGCCTTTGGTTTATTGGGATTATTTATTTTAATTAATTCCAATATCCTAGCGACACCCAAAGAGAAGATGTTAGAAAGAGAGGTTGCAGAATTTAAAACCAACTATACCTTACTCAATAAAAAAATTGATCTTATTGCGGAAGTTTTAGATGAACTTGAAGTTCGTGATAACGAAATCTACAGGGCTTACTTCAACACCGCTCCTATTCCAGAGGAGCAACGCAAAGCGGGATTGGGAGGAATTAATCGCTATAAAGAGTTTAAAAACTTACAAAACGAAAAGCTATTGCGATTGACAACTGAAAAAATCGATCTCATTGCTAAACAAACCGCAATACAATCACGTTCATTGGATGATATCATTAATCTAGCAAAAGGAAAAGAAAAATTATTAGCGGCTATTCCGGCTATTCAACCCGTAAAGAATGAAAGTCTAAAACACATGGCTTCAGGTTATGGTTATCGCAGTGACCCTTTTACGAAGATTAAGAAGTTCCACTCGGGTATGGACTTTTCTGTCAACATTGGAACCCCTATTTATGCTACGGGAGATGGGCGAGTAACAAGAGCCAACAATCAACTTTCTGGTTATGGAAATTTAATTGAGGTGGAACACGGATATGGATATCAAACGCGTTATGCCCACTTGAGTAAGTATAACGTTAAACAAGGACAAACCGTAAAAAGAGGGGACATCATCGGTTATGCAGGAAGTACAGGGCGAAGTTCTGGTCCGCATTTACACTATGAAGTTCACTACAAAGGAAATCCTGTGAATCCATTGAATTACTACTATGGCGATATTTCAGCCAAAGAATTTGAATTATTATTACAAGAAGCTAATCACGAAAATCAATCTCTAGACTAATGAAAGTTAATTTACCTGAAAAAAGATATTACAGTATTGGCGAGCTTGCAAAAGCTTTTGACGTCAACACTTCTTTGATTCGTTTTTGGGAAAAAGAATTTGACATCATCAAGCCCAAAAAGAATGCCAAAGGGAATCGCATGTTCTCGCAGCAGGATGTCAAAAACTTTGAATTAATTTACCATCTAGTCAAAGAGAGAGGATTCACCTTAGAGGGAGCCAAGGAACAACTAAAACTCAAACCAAAAGAAGCCGTGGACAACCTTGAAATCATCAAGCGATTAGAATACATCAAAGAAACATTAATAAGTATAAAAAACGAACTTTAAAACAGAAAAAAGCAAATGAAAAAAGCGTTACCTATTATCATCGTATTAGTTGTATTAATTGGCGGATACTTCTTGTTATCCATGAATTATCAAAATACAGCTTTAGGACACAAACAAGCCGTGGATAAATCATGGGCAGATGTTGAAGGTGCCTACCAAAGAAGAAATGACTTAATTGGAAACTTAGTAGAAACAGTAAAAGGAGCAGCTGATTTTGAGAAATCAACCTTAGAAGCAGTTGTGAATGCAAGAGCGAAGGCAACTTCCGTTTCGATTGATCCAACAAATATGACAGAAGCACAATTAGCAAACTTCCAGCAAACACAATCTGGAGTTTCTAGCGCATTGGGACGTTTATTAGTTACGGTAGAAAAATATCCTGACTTAAAAACGAATCAAAACTTCTTGAAATTACAAGATGAATTAGCGAGTACTGAAAATCAAATCTTTACACAGCGTAGTCGCTTCAATGAGACAGTACAAGTGTATAATGGATATATTTTAAAAGTACCTAATAAATTTTTCTTGAATGGCTATGCAGAACGACCATTCTTTAAAGCAGAAGCTGGAGCTGAAAATGCACCAAAAGTAAAATTCTAATTAATTATGCAACCAATTCATCAATTTCTAAGTCCTTCGGATGAACAAGAAATTATAGCGGCCATTACACAAGCGGAGAAAAATACCACAGGAGAAATCAGGGTTCACATTGAAACAAAAACAACAAAAGAACCCTATACAAGAGCTCAGGAAGTATTTTTTGAACTTGCTATGGACAAAACCACACATGCAAATGGGGTTTTGTTCTATATCTGTTTAAGCTCCAAAGCTTTTGTGATTCTTGGCGACAAAGGAATTGATCAACGCGTAAAGGCAGAAAATTTTTGGGAAGGAACCAAAGAACTTGTTATTAATCACTTCAAACAAGGATTATTCAAACAGGGGCTTATTTATGGAATTCTCAAAGCAGGTAGTCAATTAAAAGTGTATTTCCCTGCTGAAGGCGAAAACAAAAATGAACTATCAAACGAAATATCAAAAGCTTAACTCAACATGCGAAAACTACAGAACAGAGTCCTATCATTTGTTGTATTTGCTTTCCTTTTACTTTGGTCGCAAGTCAATTATGCGCAATTTGATATTCCAACCAAGCCTACGGGTACGAAACAAACAGCAGTTTATGATTATGCTCAACTTCTAAGCAGTCAACAAAATAAAGCATTAGAACAAAAGTTAATCAACTATAGTGACACAACCTCAACGCAGATTGTAGTCATTATCATTCCTTCTCTAAAAGGAGAGAGTATTGGTATTCTAGGACCTAAATGGGGACAAACCTGGGGTATTGGTAAAAAAGGGAAAGACAATGGTGTTTTAATCCTAATGGCTGCGGAAGAAAGACAAATAGGTATTTACCCAGGGTATGGTGCTGAAGTGCAAATTACAGCAGGACAAGGAGGAGAATTGATTCGAAATAGGATTATTCCCGAATTTAAACGAGGGGATTACTATGCGGGTCTCAATGAAGGAGTAGATGGAATTATGGAAATGCTTGCCGGAACATACCAAGCGGATAAAGATGCTCGTATGGATGGCGACAATGAAATAGGGGGATTATTTTGCTTGATAGCGATTATCGCTTTGATAGTGGGTACAATTCTATTTAACAAAGGAAAAAACAATGGAGGTGGTCGAGGTAACTCTGGTCACCGTGGTTTCTTAGATGATTTAACCAGCATGGTTATCCTCAGTAACCTTGGCAGAAGCTCCGGAGGCGGAGGTTTTGGTGGAGGTGGAAGCTTTGGCGGCGGCGGCGGATTTGGCGGCGGCTTCGGAGGTGGAGGTTTCTCTGGTGGTGGATCAAGTGGAAGCTGGTAATCCATCAAATAAAACAATAAGGGGGATGTTGATCAACATCCCCCTTATTTATTTTTAATATCCTCCTCTTTGTATAACAGTTCCTCTACGGCTTCCTCCTGGTCCGCCAAAGCCTCCTCTATTCCCTCTCATTTCTTTACTTCCAAACGCTTTTAAACTATACGTCAAGGAAAACATCACATAGCGTTTAAGCACTAAACTTTCTGAATCCACAATAGATGTCGCGTCAATTGTTCGTCTTGAACTTGTATTTTGATTCAACATATCATATACTTTAACTTTAGCTTTAAAGCGGTCATTAAAAAACTCATACGCTAAACTCACATTCCACATATAGAAATCTCGATTGTAGCCTGAAGCAATTTGAGAATTATAGGTATACGTAAAATCATTTCCTATCGTGAATTTACTCGGCCAATACACCACTGTTTCCAATGCTGCATTGTGAACGAAATTACTTGCACGATCTATAGTAAAATTCTTATAGCTCGACCAACTTCTATTGTAGTTATACGAAGGTGAAATTCGAAACAATTCTCCGTAATCCAAATTCACATATACTCTTGGGCTTATTCCATTGGTAATTGCATCATACGTTACTCCATCAATATATCCTTTATTGACATTCTGATTGTAACGCAAATTAACACCATAACGCATCGTCAAAGCCTCCCATTTTTCTGATCGATACCAAGATCCATATAAAGACCAATTATATGCTCCAGAAACGTTTTTATAAGTAGAAATACTCTTTCTATCCTCGTCGTAATCTACAGCATTCACAATGCTATTATTCATGAAGTTGATATTACCATTCAGGGAATAACCTGATCGCGTTTGGAAGTTATACGATCGGTAACTCAGATTCACTCCATGATTCCCTGTTGGGCGCAAATCAGGATTTCCTACCGACGTATGTAGTGGATTACTTATATCTACAATATCTAACAATTGCGCTGCACTTTGATAGCTGACATTATAGTTATACATCATCCAGAAATAACTCCCCCTTCCCATAGCATAACTCAAATTAAGACGCACATTTGGGTCGATATATTTCTTATCCAAAGAGTAAATCTGATTGTTATATAGGGCTTCTACACTATTCTTTACAATATTCGTAGACGTATTAAAATCAGCAAACCACTTTTTATATTTATAATTCAATCCTACGTAGGGTGCTACTGTTGTTTGAACTGTATTATAACGATTCGTTTGCAATGTATTTAACTCTGAATACTCCTGTGTTGCTTCATCATAATCAAATACTTTTGAATCCGTAATTGTTTGATTTCGATCCCAATTACTTCCCACCAACAACGTCAATGAATCTGTAATCGGCTGACTATACTCCATTGCAAAACGGTAGGTATCATTGGTATTGTTTTGTGCTTGAAATTGGCGACGAATATCATCTTCTTGTTCCGATTTATAAAAACGCGTCGTTGATTCTTGTAGCGCATCACTCGTATTTATACTATTTGTGTTCATAAATTCAAGTGTAAAGAACTGTCGATCTCTTTTCAATTTTCGCATATAGCGCATGGCATTGGAAAAAGAATTACTATCCCCCTTACTTGTTGCATTAGATTCGCTATCATTCAACAACTCCCCTACTTCATTAAGGGCTTGATCTTTCGAGCTCGTTACTGAACGGGAATAGTTGGTTTGAAAATTAGGCATAATATAAAAGGAATCCTTCTCCCCTATATAATCTATCGACACATTCGCAGAATGCCCTTCCGAGTCGCTATTAGATGCCGATTCAGAATTATTCACAAACTCTCCAGAAGGTAAAAACTGTGTTACTGTTGATCGATTTTTACTTTCAGTATCCGAAAAATTGTAATTATAACTACCGTTAACCTTCAGCTTGGTATTGACATCTTGTACGAAGTTTACCCCCAACATTCTCGATTCTGTAATTCCGCCCGAGCTCTTCCCCATCCGCATATTATCAAACACCTCATCCATTGAAAAGCCAACAGCATTAATATTATTAGCAGAACCTATCACATTCAACTGAGTTTTATCGAAAAACGTATTAAAGAACAAACTACTTTCATATCGTTCATCTGAGCCATACCCTCCAGTTATCTTTCCGAAGTATCCCTTATTATGCTCTTCATCAATCGTAATGTTGATACTGGCATCTTCTGATTTTGCTCGCTCTCCAGTAAATTTTTCTTTTTTCGTTTTCTTATCTGTTACTTGAACTTTATTGATGATTTCCGAAGGCAAATTTTCTAAAGCAATTTTGCCATCTTCTCCAAAAAATGGTTTTCCATTAACCAATATCTCCTTTACTTCTTTCCCATTTACAGTAATCTTCTTGTCTTCATCAATCTGAAAACCGGGCAATTGCTTCAACAATTGTTCAAGATTAGCATCAGGGCGAACGGAAAAAGAAGACGCATTAAACTCTAAGGTATCTTTTTTCACGCGAATTGGAGGAACATCTGCTGTAATAACTAATTCATCCAAACTAGTTACCAATTCTTGTAAGCGTATCACTCCTAAATCATAGGTCGATTCTCCTGTTTTCTCTATTGCTTTAGTATAAGGTTTGAATCCAACCATACTAGCTTTGAAGAGTATTTTTTCCTCTGGGAGTTTTATTTTTAAATCAAACTTTCCTTCCGCATTCGACATATTGTATTCTAGTACAGCATTGTCTTTTTCTTTCACGAGATAAACCGTAACGGCTTCTAATGGATTTTTCACAGAATCTGTCAATTGACCTTTGAAGATAACTGTTGATTGGCTGAATATCAGCTGGGTAATAAGAACAGTTAAGATGCAAATTAGTTTCTTCATAGCAATAAAAAACGGTCTTTGTTCTCACAAACAAAGACCGTATATTTTAGTATAATTACAATTATTTTTGTCTAAAATAGATATCTATAGGCACACCGCTAAAGTCATAGATTTCGCGTAATTTATTCTCAACAAACCTTTTATAAGGATCTTTAATATATTGAGGTAAATTAGCAAAAAACACAAATTGAGGCGATGGTGTTGGCAACTGCATACAATATTTAATCTTGATATACTTTCCTTTGATTGCTGGAGGAGGAGTATGCTCAATGATTGGCAACATCGTTTCATTAAATTTAGACGTAGAAATGCGATTTTTTCTATTTTCATATACTTGAACTGCAGTTTCTAACGCTTTTAATAAACGTTGTTTTGTAATAGTTGACGTGAACACAATAGGCACATCCGTAAACGGAGCAATGCTTTCGCGAATTTTATCCTCGAATTGTTTTGACGTTAGTGTGTCCTTGTCAATCAAGTCCCACTTATTTACTAAAATAACAATTCCTTTTCTATTTTTCTCTGCTAACCAGAAAATATTTTGATCTTGTCCTTCAAACCCTCTCGTAGCGTCTACCATCAGGATACAAACATCACTGTGTTCGATAGCGCGAATAGAACGCATAACAGAATAGAACTCCAAATCTTCTTTTACTTTTGTCTTTCTACGGATCCCCGCAGTATCAACTAAATTAAAGTCAAATCCAAATTGAGTAAAACGCGTATCAATAGCATCTCTTGTTGTACCAGCAATATCTGTTACGATATAACGATCTTCACCAATTAAAGCATTGATAAAACTTGATTTTCCAGCATTTGGACGCCCTACTACTGCAAAACGAGGTAGATCACCATCTTCACTCTCTTCTCTTACTTCCTCTTCTGGTAATACTTTGATTACTTCATCTAATAAATCACCTGTTCCACTACCGCTCATTCCGGCAATTGGATAAATTTCACCCAATCCTAAATTGTAGAACTCATAGGTATCTTCCATGCGCTTTCCACTATCTACCTTATTCACTGCAACAAAAACAGGTTTTGTTTCACGGTGTAATAATTTAGCTACCTCAGCATCCATTGGAGTAATTCCCTCCTCTACATCAACTACAAATATGATAACATCAGCCTCTTCAATAGCTAATGCTACTTGGCGTCTGATTTCTTCTTCAAAAACATCATCAGAACCTTTTATATATCCTCCTGTATCAATGACAGAAAACTCTCTTCCATTCCATTCTGATTTGCCGTAGTTTCTATCACGGGTTACCCCGCTAACCGAATCTACAATTGCCTCTCTCCTTTGAATCAAGCGATTAAAGAAAGTGGATTTCCCTACGTTTGGTCTCCCAACTATGGCTACTATACTACTCATATACTATTTAAATATCTCGCAAAGTTAATATTTCAATGCAATATTTGACGCTATTATTTAATTTCTCTATTTTTTTTGATTGTATCCGAAACGTTTCAACTGATAATCGCTCGATCTCCAATCTTTATTCACCTTCACAAAAAGCTCTAAATGCACTTTTTTATCAAAGAATTTCTCCATTTCTATACGGGCAGCAATTCCTACCTTTTTCAATGCAGCTCCTTTATGACCAATCAAAATTCCCTTTTGTGTATCGCGTTCCACCATAATAATGGCTTTGATGCGAATGATCTCCTCTTCTTCTAAGAATTCTTCTGTCTCAACTTCTACGGCATAAGGAATCTCTTTATCGTAATTCAATAAAATCTTCTCGCGAATGATTTCATTAACAAAGAAACGTTCTGACTTATCTGTCAAAGCATCCTTTGCATAATAAGGTGGCGATTCTGGAATTAGCTCCAAAATGCGATCAAATACGGCTTGTGTATTAAATTTTTCTAAAGCCGAAATAGGAAAAATCTCAGCATTAGGCACTTTTGATGTCCACAATTCTACTTGTTCCTCTAATTGAACTTGATTGGATTTATCAATTTTATTCAACAACAATAAGATAGGCACTTTAGAGTGAATAATTCGATTGAAAAAAGCTTCGTCTTTCAATTCTTTTTCTCCAACCTCTACCATATAAATCAAGACATCTGCGTCTTCAAAAGCAGATTTTACAAAGTCCATCATCGAAGCTTGTAATTCATATGCTGGTTTAATAATACCAGGGGTATCCGAAAATACAATTTGATACTCCTCTTCATTTACAATTCCTAGAATACGATGTCTTGTTGTTTGTGCTTTTGATGTAATTATTGATAATCGCTCTCCTACTAATGCATTCATTAGGGTAGATTTCCCTACATTGGGATTACCTATAATGTTCACAAATCCAGCTTTATGTGCCATAAAAATATATTTTTCGCTACAAAGGTAGTTTTTATCAATGAGATAGTTGAAAAAAAATGAAAGAACTCGACTTAAATCCTTCCCAAAAGGCTTTTTTAGGGATCAAAATTTTGATTTATATGCGATTTTACTAGCTTTATCTTTTTTAAAGCAAATACAATTTTATGATTACAAACCAAAAACATTGGTCGATAGTAGAATATTTACACGAAACGGTTAAAAATCCCAATATACACATTAAAGGAAGTACAAGTTATTACAGTGCCGCTTGGAGTGGTTCATTTGAAGAAAGTGTTGTACGTTATTTATATGGAGATGCTTATAGTGCGAGCCAATGGGAACCCGCTTGGCCCATTGATCAACTTTATATTGGTTCTTATGTTTGCATTGCTGCAGAAGCAGTAATCTTAATGGGAGGTAACAATACACACCGCACTGATTGGTTTAGCTTATATCCCTTTATTGAAACCATTGTAGAATCTTATGAAGGAAAAGGAGATACTACTATTGGCGATGGGGCTTGGATTGGTATGCGTGCAATGATTATGCCTGGCATTACGATAGGAGAAGGAGCTATAATTGCCTCCGGAGCAGTAGTAACTAAAGATGTAGCTCCATATACACTTGTAGCAGGCAATCCTGCAAAGCCCATCAAAACGAGATTTGATGAAGCAACCATCACACGCTTACTACAATTAAACCTTTATGATTGGCCTGAAGCGAAATTTAAAGCGTTACAACCTTACATCAGTGCCAATGCTATTGCTGTTTTAGAGGAAAAAAGCCAATTATACGACCAAGCGAACAACATACTCAAATAATTTAAAAAAAATATCGCCACACATCCCCCTATTGCCCAGCAGATTAGAACAAACAAAGGCCAACTTAGCCTTTTTTATCAAAAGTTTTTCTTTGATTTACTTGGTTTGTACTCATATTAGTTTGTATCTTTGTACCACAATAGCGCGGGATAGAGCAGTAGGCAGCTCGTCGGGCTCATAACCCGAAGGTCACAGGTTCGAGTCCTGTTCCCGCTACTAAGCCAAAAAGACTTAATCTAACGATTAGGTCTTTTTTTTGGTTTACGGTGAACTGTTGATAGTTTACGGATTAAGTACAAAACTTGGAGCAAATACAGTTTACGGTGAATGGAACAAGAGTAAAATAGGAAATGATGTAAAAATTATCTTTTTGACCAATTTACATCCCTCTGAGATTATATAAGCCTATCTCTTCATCTATTTTATTAATCTTTTTTTTTGACGACATCCCTACCCTACTTTAATATTGACTTTTTTATCCCTTAGGGACAAAAATATGCGGTATTGCTATTCTGCTTTTATTTCAAAAAATTTGCAGGTAAAATATCGTAAACATGACAACATTAGCCCAACAAATTGAAGCGCTAAATGAAAATCTAGCTTCTCAATTACCTACAGAGATACTGGAAGCCTTTGGTCAATCTATTGCCGATTTAAAAAGTCAAGGATTAGAAAATAAAGCTCCAAAAGTAGGCCAAGTTTTCCCTAATTTTAAACTTCCGAATACGCTTAATCAGCCAGTTGAACTAAAAGAACTCTTAAAAAAAGGAAGTGTTATCCTTGCTTTCTTTCGAGGAAATTGGTGTCCGTACTGTAATCTTGAATTAAAAGCTTTACAAGATCGTTTACACGACCTAAAAGGAGCTACATTAGTTGCTATTTCACCACAGGTGACAACGTATAATGAAGAATTAAAAAACAACCATGCGCTAGGTTTTGATGTCTTGACCGATCAAGACAATAGTTTAGCTAAACAATTGGGTATTTCTTTTTCCTTGCAAGACTTCGTACTTCCTATCTATCAAAATTTAGGTATCACCCTTTCTTCTTTCAATGGAAATGATCACAATGAACTACCAATTCCTGCAGTTTTTGTATTGGATCAAACAGGAACCATTACTTATACGTTTATCGATTCTAATTATATGAATCGAGTTGATATAGATGAAATAATTTCACACATTTAAATACATAAAAAAGCATTCCACCTGGGATGCTTTTTATTTAATATTAATGAGATAATGTTTTACCTTAGCTAATTACATCATCTTATTCACCATGAAACATTTTATTGTCATCTTATTCACTTTTTCTTTAATCTCTTGTTTTGCTCAATCAAAAATAGATAAGCAACATAAAGAAATTCTTGATGAAGGAATCCGCCTATATCGCTCCGAAATGGCATCTTGGTATGGTACAGATCTATTCCTTTCTCAATATAGCAACAAAGAAAATATTGGAGGTTATCTTTCCTATGTAGAAGAAGAAGCTTCTATTTGTATCTTTTTTTCCAAAACACCAAACCCGCAAGTACTAGGCACTATTACTTTTAATAAAGATTATAACGTACAACAAGCGAAGGTTGACATAAAAGAACGTCCTTTTAGCCAAAAGGAATTAGATTTGTATACAATTAGGCAAATTGCATTAGAAGCTATTGCTAACGACACGCTTTTTAAACGATATAAAAACACTAATTTAAACTTGGTTCCCCTCATTCATGAAAAGGAGAAAAAAGTTTATGTTCTTACTGGCCCAACTACGGGTGGAGTTGTCATTTTTGGCAATGATTATCTGATTACTTTCGATAAAAAAAATAAGATCCGTACAAAAAAACAATTACATCAAAATATTATTCCTATCCAAACCGAAGCAACAGAAGGTAACCATACTATTCTAAGTACAATGCACTCTCACACATCTGAAACGGGTCATTTACCCACCGCAACTGATGTATGTACCCTAATGCTATACGCCCCGTACGTTAACTGGGGAACCCATATCATAGTTTCAGAAGAGTACAAGAGTATTTGGGATTTTAAAAAATCTGACTTTGTTGCATTATCTAATAAAACAATCGATAACATAATTCAACATTCAGAGAAGCAAAAAGAGAACTAATTTTGTTCTATTAACTTTTTACTATTTCCATCTTTCGAAAAGCTGACATACTCATTCCTTTATGTCGTTTGAAAAATTTATTGCAATGACTTTCATCTGCGAATCCAAATTCATGGACAATTTCATTGATTCGCATTTCACTAAAGAGCAAACGATGTTCAATTAGTCGAATTTTATATGCTGAGATATACGCTTGAAAGGATTCGCCTGCTTGTTTGCGGAAATAACTTCCCAAATATGTTTCTGAAAGTCCAAAACGCGCTGCAACTACGGCCACTTTCAACTGTTCTGGTTCGCGAATGTGTTCTTGGATGTAGTTGAGTATTTGCACAATTTTCGCATCGGTAGTAACCTCTAGGGGTTTCAATTGAATTCGAGCTATATTACGAGCAGCAATTACCAATATCGCATTGACAATTGGCCGAATTAAATCTTCATTATACATCAACTCCACCTTCAATACTTCTTGTAGGGTTTGCATCAATTGAGCCACAAGGCGTTTATCTTCTTCATGTACTAACACTGAAGCGGATAAATGAGAAGCGTAATACAACAAGCATTCAATATGATCAATACTCTTCCACTGATATTCCTTGACATAGGATTCGCCAAAACGAATCACCATAAATTCACACATCCCCTCTAAATCAAATTCATGGCAATCTTGGGGAGTAATCAAGAACAAATCCCCTACTTTAAATAAAATGCGATTGCCATTTACAGCATGACTCCCTTTTCCTGAAATGACATAAACGAGTTCAAAAAAATTAAACTGCCTATCGCGCAAAGGACAAACCTCTACTTTTTCATAATACACCTCAAGGGCCTGGTACATATTCTCTTTTGCCATACTGCAAAGATACCGAAATACACTTGATTTATACCTAATAAACTTCGTTTTATCAGTCTATTTTTGCTTAAAACAAAATAGAAGATGATGAAAGCCATTACATTAGAAGGATTTGGAGGAATCGAACACCTCCAGTATAAAGATATTCCAATTCCCCAACCGCAAGCGAATGAAGTACTCATTCAAACCAAAGCGATTAGCATCAATCCAGTAGATGTAAAAGTTCGCGCCCGTCAAGCTCCCTTAGCGGAACAGCTGCTTCAACATCATCCCTTAATTTTAGGATGGGATATTTCAGGAGTTGTCGTACAAATAGGTAGCGATGTGACTGATTTTTCCATTGGAGATGAAGTATTTGGTATGGTCAACTTTGTAGGGCATGGCCAAACGTATGCAGCATACGTCGCTGCACCCACTCATCATTTAGCGTTAAAACCTACCAATATTTCCCATGCAGAAGCTGCTGCGAGTACACTAGCCGCATTGACGGCTTGGCAGGCTTTTACAGCTTACGGGAAATTACGTCCTCATGATCGTTTACTTATTCATGCCGCTGCTGGTGGTGTTGGACATTTTGCTGTACAAATCGCGAAACACCTTGGTGCGTACGTTATTGCAACATCTTCCGCAGCCAATAAGAATTTTGTGTTTTCTTTGGGCGCAGACGAGCATCTGGATTACCACGAAGTTGATTTTGAAAAAGAATTGAGTAACCTTGATTTTGTCTTAGAAGCGATTGGAGGTTCAAATTTTCAAAAATCCGTTGCGATACTCAAACCTTTTGGAACCATTGTCGCTCTACCCTCTGGGCATACAAAAGAAGATGAACAAAAGGCACAAGCTAAATTTCTACACGCTTGTTATTTTATGTCAGTGTATTCTAGTCAAGAGGATATGAAGCAGATTGCTCAACTATTAGCAACAGGTCATATCAAACCCCATCTCTCGCACATTTATTCTTTTGAGGAATTACCTCAAGCCCATCTCCAACTAGAAAGCGGACGTACCGTAGGAAAAATAGTAATTGAATTTTAATATGATACAACAAGATATATCCATCGAGCTGCTACAAGCCATTAACGAAAGTCCTTATAGCCAAATTGACTATGACTATTTACTAGCTCATAACCCTGCTCAAATTCGCATCGAAGAACAACAATTGGCAGATACCGAAGAGCCTTTGGCAATTCCAGAGGGTCTGGTCGTTGAAAACCTTGAAATCCCCTCACGAGAGCTTCATCGAACCATTAGATTAAGAACCTACCGTCCATTGGGACAAAGTAATCTTCCCGTGTTGATGTATTTTCATGGAGGTGCTTTTATTTATGGTACTCCAGAACAATATGATTTTATTTTTTACCCTATGGCGTTAGCCTTGAATATTTCAATTGTATCAGTTGATTATCGTTTAGCACCTGAACATCCATTTCCAGCAGCCTTAGAAGATGCTTATGATGCATTACTTTGGGTGGCGCAAGAAGCAGGTCAATTGGGAGGAAATAAAGAAAACATCAGCATTGGCGGAAGTAGTGCAGGCGGGACTATTGCTGCTTCACTCGCTCATCTAGCTCGAGACAAAAAAGAAGTTGTACTACAGCATCAATATTTGCTCTATCCTCCGATGGATCATCGTTTACTCACGCCTTCCATGCAGACCTTAGCTGATGCTCCTATGCAAACCAAGGCTGCTGCCTCTTTCATGTGGAAGTACTATTTAGCCCACCATCATGAGGCTCCACTTCCATATGCTGTACCTTACTTGCAATCGAATTTTAAAAATCTTCCTCCAACTACTTTAATTGTAGCGGAGTTTGATCCTCTCAAGGATGAGGCAAAACAATATGTTGATCAACTCAAGGAAGCTCAAGTTCCAACAACCTTTTTTGAAGTAAAAGGTGCAACGCATGTATTTGACTTTTTTCCAACCGCCATGGCACGCGACTTTTGGCAAGAACAACTTACTTATTTAAAAACCATTTTTATCCGATAATCATATGAATCTCCTAGTCATCAATGGACATCCAAATCCAACTAGTCTTAATGCTACCTTAGCACAAACCTATATCGAAACTGCTCAAGCTTTAGGCGCCACTATGCGTTATCTCGCTATTGGTGAATTACACTTTAATCCCAACCTCCAGTACGGCTATGCAAAACGCATGGAATTAGAACCTGATTTACTCCGTGCATTAGATGATATCTATTGGAGTACCCATCAAGTTTGGATACATCCGATGTGGTGGGTGGGTATGCCTGCAATTATGAAAGGGTTCTTTGATCGTCTATTTTTACCAGGATTAGTGTTTAAACATCACACTTCAACACATACAGAAGGGCTTTTACAAGGTAAAACAGCACGTATTATAGTAACCATGGGCGACTTATCCCCAGAAATTCATCAATCCGTATATCACACTAGTGGTTCAATTCCATTAAAAGAAGGCATATTGGCTTATTGTGGTGTAGGGGTAGAACAAGCGGAAGTTTTTGGCCCGTTGAATGATTATAGTCCAAATGATATTCATCAACTCCTCTTGCAAATGAAAGAAAAAGCGAAAGAAGATGTCAAAAAACACCTTTCAAAAGTAGGATCGAGCGATATTTTGAATTAAAAAAACAACATACAAAGCTAACAATCAACAAGTTAACATACAATTCAAATAATTTATAAAACTATTTGTTCTTTTTATTTGTTTTATACCATTATTAGTTTGTATATTTGCACCACAATAGCGCGGGATAGAGCAGTAGGCAGCTCGTCGGGCTCATAACCCGAAGGTCACAGGTTCGAGTCCTGTTCCCGCTACTAAGCCAAAAGACTTAATCTAACGATTAAGTCTTTTTTTTTGGTTTACGACGAACGGTTTACTATTAACCGTTCACAGTTTCCTCCATTGTTGGTCGTTTACGAGTACCGGCCATCACTTCCTTAATTAAATTTTTTATATTTTCATTGACTTCATCCTTGGGTTCTAACACTAAGGCTTCTTCAATCAATGCCAAGGCTTCCCCATCACGTTCTGCCAATACTAAATTCATCGCGTGATTACCCATCAAAGCAAAATCATTGGGCTTTCGTTCCATAGAAGCTGCTGAATAATACAAAGCCTTTTCCAAATCTTGTAAATGAACGGCTTCTAAAGCAGCTTCCATCGGAATAGAGTGATTCTCTTCATTAATCACAAACGCTTTTTCTAATAAGGCAAATGCTTCTTCATGACGTTCCAAGCGCTGCAATGCTTTTGCCATTAACACCATACTAGGCCAATGATCTTCGATTAACGCTAGACATTGTTCAAAATAATGTACTGACTCTTCTAATCTTCCTTGATCTTTAGCATTCAATTCCTGCATGCGGTACCCGCCTAATAGTATCAGGTCCTTTTGTTTTTCACAAGCTAGATCATAGAGGGTATTGAATTGTTCAATATGTTGTCTTTCTGCTTCGTCTGCATCAATTTGATCGTATATCGTGCCATTCATCAACTGCTCAATCTCTGCAGGTAATAATTCTTTATGATACGGTGAATAAGGATTTAAAATGAAAGTAGAACCTTTAGTCATACTGAACAAATCCTGTCCCTTCAAACTAATGTAAGATACTTTTTCCTTGATAATATCCTGATCAAAAACGCGATTCAACGAGGTAAATACAGGAATATGCCCTCCATCAAAAGACACCAATTTGACAGTGGTATTTCCTCCGACTGTTTGCTCTCCTTCTTCTAATTCCATACCATCTGGAGTCAACACAATCAGTTGATTCCACATTAACTTTTGGTAAAAATATTTCTGTGCATCAATACTAGATGCTCCTTCTATCAAATAACGTTCTAATTCATTTTCAGGAAAAGTAGAGGGTTGTTCTTTTTTCTTTTTAAAAATATCAAATAATTTCATTTACTTTCTTTTATACTTATTTCATTGGCGTTTAGCACTCCTTTATACTCATAATTGAATAACGTTGAGCGTTTAGCTATAACCACTAAAGATACAACACTTTTAATCTTCGTTCCAAATACTCCTCCTATCCTTCTACTTTCACTGTTATTTTATTCACGTTTCCTTTTTTTCGCTGCAGACATCGTCTTAAAATTAGCTTCGGATTTCATTCTCAACTGAACAACAGCCGTAACTTCTTTTAAATCCAACTGATCCAAAGGAACAACGGCATAATCCACAATATAATTTTGATCCAATAACACTAAATTAGGCTGCGTATTCAACACCACTCCATCGATCATAAAAATCAATTTCCCTTTGTAGCTTATATTTTGTTTGGCCCACTGTTCCAAGACTACTAAATTCGATTTATGTCCTTCTTTCAGTGGAAGGATAATCTTCTTCTCATAGGTAGTCGTTCCAACTGAAAAAAGACCTTCCTCTACTTTGATGGTAGCAAAACTCTTTGGGTTTATGCTCAAGAAGCTATATCCACCATACAATTGGTTTTCCACTTCAATTGCAAAATTGTAATGCAACTTATCGATGTCTTGAAGCCCAACCTTGGTTGGCATTGCAGCCGATAAATCTGTTTTTTGTTTCGTTTGTGCGGCAGTTGTTGTGCTCCATAACCCGAGGCAAACCATACCTAAAACCCAAAATGTTCGATATACTTTCATTGTGATTTTTTATTAAATGTAAGCAAAAACTACTAATCTTAAACCGAGACCATAAAAAAAGGTCTGTGTGAATCACACAAACCTTCTCTATATTCATTTACATCAACTCTGCAGCTATATCTTCCCATTCCTGCATCAATGCTTCTATTTTCTTTTTGTTCTGCTCATAGGCTTTAAAAAAGCTCTCATCTTGCATCAGTTTTTCATAATCAACGGCTAATCGTTCATCGTCTTTAGCGACTTTCTTTTCAAGTTCATTGATTTCACTTTCTATTTTACTCAATCTATTTTGAAGCGTTTTTTGCTTCTTTTGATCTTCGTATGATAAAGCTTCGACTTTCTTTACCTCGACTTTCACTTCAACTTGAGGCTCTTTCTTCTCACTTTTCTTTTCGATTTCACGCATATTTTGCGCTTTGCGTTCTTCTAAGAAATAGTTGATATCCCCCAAGTATTCTTTAATCTTTTGATCTTTGAATTCATAAACCAAATTAGTTAATCCCTGTAGGAAATCACGGTCGTGCGAAACCAAAATCAAGGTACCTTTAAAGTTTAGCAAAGCCTGTTTCAACACATTCTTCGATTTTATATCCAAGTGGTTGGTCGGCTCATCCATCAGCAAGACATTGATAGGCGAAAGTAGCATACGACATAAAGCCAAGCGATTTCGCTCTCCTCCAGATAGCACTTTTACTTTCTTCTCTACATCATCTCCTCTAAATAAGAAAGCACCTAACATATCGCGTACTTTTACGCGATTTCCATCTGTTGCAGCGTCTAACATCGTATCTAAAAGGGTTTTCTCTCCATCTAGATAGTCTGCTTGATTCTGAGCGAAATATCCAATTTGAACGTTATGTCCCAATTTAATTGTTCCATCATATTCAAACTCTTTCATGACCGCTTTAATCAATGTGGATTTTCCTTGTCCATTTTGTCCAACAAACGCAATCTTACTTCCGCGTTCAATTAAAAAATCAACATCTTTAAAAATGACCTTATCACCAAAGCGCTTGGTAACTCCTTCCATTTCCAATACAACCTTACCTGGATCAATGCTCACAGGAAACGAAATATTCATTACAGCATTATCATCTTCATCAACCTCAATACGCTCAACCTTGTCTAATTTCTTAATTAGCGATTGCGCCATTGCAGCTTTGGAAGCTTTGTAGCGGAAACGCTCAATTAGCTTCTCAGTCTCCTCTATTTTTTTTGCTTGATTTTTTTGAGTCGCTAATTGCATTTCACGCAATTCTTCGCGCAACAACAAATAGGCAGAATATGGTTTATCAAAATCGTAAATCTTACCTAATGATATTTCAATGGTGCGATTCGTCACGTTATCTAAGAACATTTTATCGTGGGAAATAATCACCACGGCTCCTGGATAACTTCTTAGAAATTGCTCCAACCAAATGATACTTTCAATATCCAAGTGGTTGGTTGGCTCATCGAGTAAAAGCACATCATTATCTTGTAACAACAATTTTGCTAATTCGATACGCATACGCCATCCTCCAGAAAAGGTATCTGTAAGATTCTCAAAATCTTCGCGTTTAAATCCTAATCCTTGTAAGATACGCTCTGTATTACCCACGTAATTATATCCACCGATAATTTCATAACGATGGGTTAAATCACTTAATTTCTCAATTAACTCGCTGTACGATTCTGATTCATAATCGGTGCGTTCAGCTAATTCTTTATTCACGCGATCTAATGCCGCTTCGACTTCTTTAATTTCAACAAAGGCTTGGTAGGCTTCTTCTAGTACCGTTCTTCCAGGAATAAAATCAATATCCTGACGTAAAAACCCAATTTTAAGCTCTTTTTCCATGGCGATACTTCCTGTATCTGGTTCCATATCGCGGGATAAAAGTTTCAACATCGTTGACTTTCCAGCTCCATTTTTCCCAACCAAACCAACGCGGTCACCAGCCCCAATTTTGAATGTTACGTTTTCAAATAAATATTCTCCTGCAAACGAAACAGACAAATTATGTATATTCAACATAAATACTACTTCTTTAATTTAAACTTTTTGTAGCGATGGATGGAGATATTTTCCTCCAACGCCCTATCTTTTTCTATGTAATTATATAATTGTTCTGCCAAATAAGGTGCGAGTAAAACCCCACGTGTCCCCAATCCATTCAACACAAAAATACGATCTGATTCTAAACTTCTTCCCAACAAAGGACGGCGATCTTTCACCGTAGGACGAATCCCCGCAATATGTTCCACTATTTCAAAATCCAAATCAATAAAACTCTTCAATCCTTCGATTAGTTCTTCTCTTCCTTCTTTTGTAGGAACATCTGTTTTATCCTCCCAGTTATATGTAGCGCCTAGTTTGTATTTATCCTCTCCAATCGGAATCAAAAATACACCTGCTTTCAACATAAAATCACATTTCAAACCTGGAATCTTAACAATCATCAACTCTCCTTTTGTTCCATCCAGGGGCAATTCTTTAAAAAAGGGATTTTGCAATAGACCAAAACCTTCTGCAAATACAATGCGCCCAGCTTCAATCCCCTTATATGAAATACCATTTTCATGATATAACAACTGGTCGTAATCAAAAGTTTCCTTTTTGTAACATCCAATTTGTGTCAAATAACGGCGATAAGCAGGAATTAAATCATCTGTTTCCAGATACCCTGTTGCCTTTACTTTTCCTAAACCGAAGGACAAATCTACTCCATCTAGTTGCATCTTTATAATTTCGGGCGATAAAAAGGTATTTAAATTTGGTCGATCAGCTGCTTGAAACCAATTATTCTGTTCTTCAATAGAAGCTAGACGACGATATAAGTCCATCGGATACCAGCATTTCACCTGCAATTTTGCTTCTAAGGCAGGATAGAACACTTCAGCTATAGCCAATTGTTCCTTCACTTTCCAAACATCCGTAAAGCGTTTGAGTACAACAGGATTGTACATACCTCCAGCAATTAACGAAGAAGAACGTTCTTCTGAATCAATCACAACAAACGTTTTTCCTTCTTGAGCCAACTTTTCAGTAAATGCAATGCCCGCTAATCCCGTTCCTACAACAATATAATCCACCATAATTGAAATCATAAAAAAAGCTCTTATCTAATTTAGATAAGAGCTTTATAAATTAGTAATTACAAAATTAGTAATTCCATAAATCATCTTCAAGGTTTCTGATCAATTCTTTGATGCGTTCGCCTTCAAATAATTGACTTAACTCTCCACCTTTGATGTAATCGTTAATACGAGAATCTCCATATTGATTATCTGCTTTGTAAATCGTAGAGCTAAAGCGTCTAGCGTTTAACAAATGATCAAAGTTCATAGGATTCATTGGGTTTTTAGAGTTAAATACCTGAGCATCGAACAAAGTAGTTCTAGCATCTGGGAAGAAAATCCAGAAAAGCTCTACTGCGTTTTCTACATCAGCTCCTTTCGTGTATAAGTCAACTACTACTGGAGCAATTCCTAATAAACGATATTTTAATTGTCCCTCATTGCGGTCAAAAAACCACAATCCCAAAACGTGATACGACTTTACATCAGATGGACGTAATTCAATACGTTGAATATATTCCTCTGGAATTTTTTCACCAGCATTATAGTATTCAATACCAGCATCTGTAGTATCAACTTTCACGAAAGATGTTTCAAGTTCCTTTAATGTTCTTTTTCTTTTAAAGTCACTATCATCGTATACTTCTGTGATAGTTCCAGACTTAATACCATCAATCAAAGCTTGGAACATTGATTTTCTTCCATCTCCAGATACCTCTTCGATTGGATAGTAATAAGACTCATTAGCTTTCTCTTCAAGAGAAATGTTTTCCCATACTTTAATACCAAATAGGATATCCTTATCTGCTACATACCCGTATGGAATTGGTCCTTCGCTTTGTACGTATATATCTTGAATACTTTTCATTCCAATTTCCTCAGCAGACTTAGCATTTAATAAGTTGCTTTGTGCAAATGATTGCAATGAGAATATTGAAAATGCTACAAATAGTGAAATTTTTTTCCAGTTCATATTATTCAAAGTTTTCTTCTTTTATTTATTTCGAAATTACATGATTTCGAATGTACAAGGTGCTGTTTTCTTCAATGCATAATCACTTGCACCGTCTAAACGTACCTTGATATCAGAAATAACAACTACATCTCCGAGTCTTGCTTTAGAAATCGCAGCTTTCGCTCTGTCATTCATTCTATTCCCTTGAACTACCACAGATGGTTGTCCTGGAACTTGCAATACAAATCCTGTAACTGTTAAACCTAATTCAAAATCAAAATCTTCTAATTTTGCACCGATGGTAACTACTTCTAAGTTAGACTTAGGTCCTTTCGCAGCGTATTCACCACGAACTGTACCACGAGGTGCAGGAATATCTTTAATTCTAAATACTTTTTTATCGCTTACAGATGTTCCGTCAGGTAATTTTCCAGTCACATTGATTGTAACCTCTCTACCTGCTTGTGGACGCATGTTATACTGTCCTGCTTTTCCTCCTTTAGATAAACCAGGAGCAGAAGCTACTACTTTATCATCAGAAATACCAGCAAAAGAGATTGTCATTGGGTTTGTTACCCCACGGTACACCACGTTCATTTTATCTGCAGAGATGTTCGCTTGATTAGGTTTAGGAACTACAACGTAATTTCCTACAAAGTCAACTGGAATTGCTTGTCCGTTTTCCATGAATGTGAATTCACCTTTAAATTCATGTTCACCAACGTTTCCAGTACTAAATCCTAAATTCACACGTCCATTATCTAATGCTTTAGATAAATCAACTTTTTGTCCGTTTACAGTAACCTCTGTTGGTACTGTTGATTGGTCATAGCGTCCTAAAACAACAATTCCTTTATACTGCTCTCCAGCGAAATAAGCTGATTTTTCAGAGATAACAATTGCTTTATAGTTACGCATTGAAGCCGCTTGGCTCAATGTATTCCCTAACAATAAATTGTAAAAATCATGCTCAATTACTTTTGCATCATTTTGCATTGTAGACAATTTAGTCAACGATGCAATTGCTGGAAATCCTTGGAAATTGTAATTTAAATAAGGCTTTACAATTCCTTCTCCATCTTTTACATCAGCTAAATCAAATCTATTTTGCAATTCAATTGTAATAAGTTGATAAGCATTATCTTCTTCTAAAACAGATTTAATATCACTCTTATACTTTTCAATTGCTCCAATAAATTCTTCTCCTTGCGCAGAATATTTATCTCCAGTAAACCAAGCTTGATCAATTACATCTCCTTTTTCCATACGCTCCGCTGGTAATTTACCATCGATACGTTGTTCTTCTAAAGGAGCTGTAATCATTGTTTTAACGGTATTGATATAATCAAAAAATTCTTTTGTTATTACCGCAACTTTTTGCGCTCTTTTGTAAGGTTCTCCAAAGCGTGTTGGATCATCAGAAGCTCTCACCTCTAAACTTTCTAACAAGCTAGTATTATTTGTGTTCGCAGCTTCGTTCGCCGCTTCAAATTTATCGTTTACCATACCAAAAGCTGATAAAACCTCTTTTGACATCTGAAGAGCCATCATCGCGATGAAAATCAGATACATAAGGTTAATCATCTTCTGTCTAGGTGTCAATTTTGCTCCTCCTGCCATTATTTATAACTTTATCTGATTATAAATTAATTAGCACCGCGGTTTCCCATTGCAGAAAGCATACCTCCATAAACAGTGTTTAATGAAGACAAGTTGCTTGTTAAAGCAGACATTTGCTCTTTTAATTTGATATTATTTTCGGCAACTTCTTTATTGATTTCAGCGTTACGAGTAGCACTTTCCAATTGTACTTTATACATTGAGTTTAAAGATTCCAATTGAGCAGCAGCCATTGACATTTCTTCCGCATATTTTCTAGTAGAAGCTACAGAGTCAACTGTTGGAGCAATCTCTTTTGATGCTGCTTCAAAGTTTCTGATACTTTTGCTTAAACTATTCATTAACTCACCGTCAATTTTCGCTTCTTTCAATAAATCATCTAATTTTTTAGATAACATACCTTGTTCTTCTGTTGTTCCACCGCCAACAAATCCTACAGCACTACCACCGCCTCTAACTTGTGTTGGCTCTCCACCTTTTAATTCTGGATACACTTTAGACCAATCTAACTCGTCATCAACTGGTTCAAAAGCAGATATCGCAAAAATAAGAGCTTCTACAACCAATCCTAAAGTTAGCATATTATTTCCATTAATTGGACCTAACTCCATGTGCGTAATCTTAAATAATGCACCGATAATTACAACTGAAGCCCCCATTCCATAACAGAAGTTCATTACTTTTTTAGGTATTGCCATAATTTTTTAATTGTTTTAATTGTTTGTCTATAATCTATAATTGTTTTGGTTCTGGTTATCTAGCCATTTTAGACGCATTGCTTCTAGACATAGATCCTGAAACAGATTGTACTGTTCTAAATCCGATGTATGATCTAGCAGAATCTGCGTATTCTGAATCACGTGTAGCAACTTGTAACATATAAGCTGGGTCTCTCCAAGATCCCCCTCTAACTACTTTTAATGGCGTATCTGATCTTCTGTTTTTTGGTTTTAAGCTTGACATGAAATCATATGATGATGAATCATACGGTGAACTTGTCCACTCTGCAACGTTTCCAGACATATTGTATAAATTATATCCGTTTGGTGGATAAGCACGTGCTTCAGCTGTATAAGTAGCTCCATCCGCTGCATAGTCAAAACGGCTAGGTTTGAAGTTTGCCATAAAACAACCTTTTTCATCTGTTGTATATGGGCCTCCCCAAGGATACATAGCTCCTTCTAAACCACCTCTAGCTGCAAATTCCCATTCGCTTTCCATTGGTAATCTGTACTCATGTACTTCAGAAGGTAAACGTTTTGAACGTAAGAATGTGTTTTTATATAACGTTCTCCATGCTGCAAATGCTCTAGCTTGATTCCAGTTTACACCCACAACAGGATATTCACCAAAAGCTTCGTGCCAGAAATAATCATTGTGCATTGGCTCGTTATAAGAGTATTGGAATTCTTTAATCCAACGTGTTGTATCAGGATAGATTAATAACGTTTCCGTTTTTAAATGTCTGCTACGTTTTCCACGAGGATCAACTCCTTTATCTTTCATTGCTCCTTCTAAATCCACATAAGTGTATTTGAATTTAATTTTAGAAGCATCGAACATACCTAATCCGTTATATGTTTCAGAAGCTGGAATGTATAAAGAGTCCATTACTTCAACATAATATTCGTCTGGGTAACGATCTACCGATACAGGTAAGTTCACTTTTTTATTCAATCTTCTACCTGCATACATATCATCGCTGCTATCCATGCTGTAGTAATTTTCGTACATATATCTTTGATAAGGCGTCATACGATCTAGATTTTCTTCATTATCTAAAAATGCATAAGCACCAATTCCACCACCATCTGGAGTCAATCCCATATCATCTGCAGCAATAGCTAAACGAGTTCGGATAACCGAATCCTTTACCCAATCCACAAATTTTCTGTACTGGTTGTTTGTAACGGCAGTCTCATCCATGTAGAATGAACCAACAGTTACCGTTTTTGTTGGAGCATCCTGTGCACCAAGGAAATCTTCGTTTGATTGTCCCATTGTAAAAGTTCCACCTGGAACTAAAGACATACCATGAGGCTTCGTAGTTGACCATCTCTTACCTTCTACTCCGCCTAACAACTCACCTCGATCTCCAGTACCACAGCTGCATACCAAAGCTAAAACTGCTCCTAACGTAATGATCTTCTTCATATATTATTTAGGTTTTCTTATATACTTCTTAAAAATGTAAACGTATTCAATTATTTTTAATTTTCAAAAACAAAGCTAAAAAAAATTTAGTTTATATTTAACATATGTAAATGTTAAATTTTTCAAGCTTAAACTAAACTCTTTTTAAATGCTCTCCACCATCTATCAGGTAATTGCTGAGCGGTCGCCTTTTCGTAATCTTCATAGCTACAAGGTAGCAAGATTTTCTTTGTTAACTTTTCATTAACACTCGTCCCAACATTCACTTCTATCCACCATCTTCCGGAAATATCGCTCTTGTAAAATATCAAATTCTCGTAATCATCAAAAGGTACTATATACTTTATATAATTATCCTTACAGGCAAATGGATATTCATTGTAGCGATAATTAACGCCTTCAATAAAATACCACAATATTTGTCCTAATAATAACGTTTCATTTGTTTGATTATTATAATTAAATATTCCAAAAGTACTAACTTTATCGCTTAATCCACTATAACGAGCCAAAGAACAAATTTCTCTTCCGTCAAATCCGTTGGGATTATAGGTTGCAAAATTCCCTGAATCACTTGACTTTACAGCGTTGACGTCGATACTTACAATATCAGCATCACGCAATACCGGTTCCGCCAATGCAATATTATTAATAATTTCTCCAACTCGGTACGCTTCAAAGTATAAACTTTCAATTAAATCGATCTCTTCTTGCGAATTATAATACGTTTGGTAGCCTAAGTTTGAAAAATTAAACAAATTATTCGGTTCTTCTAGAATTATTCTCGACAAGAAACTTTCCGCCGCATGGCCTCCATCTTTTGCTACATCTAATTTATGATCGATGCAAACGAGGTTCACCATTTGTTCTAATTTATCATAACCTCGATATAACGCATAGGTCAAATCTTGGCTTCCTCCTATCACCACAGGAATTGTTCCGTTCTTTACTAAATCTTCTACAATTTTCCTTAATAGAAAATAAGTATCTTCCATCGATTCACCAGGTGTAATATCCCCTAAATCTGCTATTCGAACATTCCAATTCCCAGGAAATAACGTATAAAAAGCTTTTCTAACTTTCATCAGGTCCACCATAGCAGGTTCCGAAGCTAATCCTCTATTATCAGTTACACCTATAATAGCGATTTTATATTGCTCGTACTTATCGAAAGTACCACCAGAATGGAAATAAACTTTTTTACCTAAACTTTGGCTAGGTAATCCATCGATGTAATTTCTAAATTCAATACTAACTGGACGTAAAAGTTCTAACATGCCTTACTATTCAATTATTTCTTGGTCGTTGTTTTCTTCGTTGTAGCTTTTTTAGCTGCCGGTTTTTTAGCTGCTGTAGCCTTTGTTTTCTTTGCAGGTGTTTTCGCCTCAATCATCGCTTTGACCTCATCCAACGTCAAAGCTTGTGCATCAACATCCTTAGATAACTCTATTTTTACTTTACCTTTTAAGATAACTGATCTTCCCCATCTTGCTTTCTCCACGCGGATGCCTTCTGCTGTCCAATCGTGAATCACCTTATCTTTTTCTTTCTGAATTTTATCTTCAATCAATTCAGTAATATCTTGATTCGATAAATTATCGAAGTTGTATTTCTTATTGACATTGATAAAGATATTATTCCACTTCAAGTAAGGACCAAATCGCCCTACACCTTTTTGTACTGGTAAATCTTGATAAGTAGCAATTGGTCTATCTGCTTCCTCTTTTTCTTGAATAAACTCTAATGCTTTTTCATAAGACACATCTAGTGGCTCCAATCCTTTTGGCAAAGAAATAAACGTTTTTCCAACGCGTACATAAGGACCAAATCGTCCATTATTTACTTCTACTTCTTCTCCTTTATATTCCCCTAACATGCGAGGTAATAAGAATAGCTTTAACGCTTCTTCCAAAGTAATTGTTCCAATATTTTGATCTGGCGCTAAACTTGCAAATTGTTTATTTTCATCTTCAGCATCACCAATTTGAGCCATAGGCCCGAATTTTCCTAAACGAACTAATACTGGTTTTCCAGAAGCAGGATCAGTACCTAAAATACGTTCCCCTGATTCACGCTCTGCATTTTCTTCTACATCTTTTACTGTTGGATGAAAGTGATCGTAAAACTCACGCATCATCTTTGCCCAATCTTCCTCTCCAGCAGCAATAGCATCAAAATCTTCTTCTACTTTTGCCGTAAAGTTATAATCTAAGATTGTCTTGAAGTTCTTCACTAAGAAATCGTTGACAATAATTCCAATATCAGTCGGAATCATTTTTCCTTTATCTGACCCTGTTTTTTCCACCAACACTTTTTCAGTCACAGCAGCTTGAGCTAGCGTCATTACTTTATAATTGCGCTCTTTTCCTTCTGTTGTTCCTTTTTCTACATAATTACGTGCAATAATTGTAGAAATCGTTGGTGCATAGGTAGATGGTCGTCCAATTCCTAATTCCTCTAACTTCTTTACTAAAGAAGCTTCTGTATAACGAGCGGCAGGTTTACTAAAACGTTGAGTTGCCACGATTGCATTAGATAAAAGTGACTCTCCTACTTTTAAGTGTGGTAAAATTCCTTCTACTTCTTCCTCTTCATCATCATGTCCTTCTAAGTATACCTTTAAGAACCCGTCAAATAACAATACCTCACCTGTAGCTACGAACAAGTCGCTGTATTTATTCGCACCGATTTTCACATTCGTACGCTCCAATTTAGCATCACTCATCTGAGAAGCTAACGTACGTTTCCAGATCAAATCGTACAAACGCGCTTGATCTCTATCTAAAGGCACGGAGTGCAAAGCCATATTCGTAGGTCTAATTGCCTCGTGCGCTTCTTGTGCTCCTTTGCTCTTTGTTACATAACTTCTTGATTGTACATATTCTGCACCGTATGATTTTGCAATTTCAGCAGCAGCTGCTTTTGTCGCTTCTTCAGATAAATTCACACTATCTGTTCTCATATAGGTGATATATCCTTCTTCGTACAAACGCTGTGCTAACATCATGGTCTGTCCAACAGAATAATACAACTTACGCGCTGCTTCCTGTTGTAAGGTTGATGTTGTAAATGGTGCGGCTGGTGATTTTTTAGCGGGTTTTGTTTCTAAATCCTTAATGGCATAGTTTGCTCCTATATTAAGGTTTAGAAAATCTTTGGCTTCTTGTTCACTAGCAAAATTCTTTGATAATCTTGCTTTGACAACTTTGCCTTCAGCAGTTTTAAATTCTGCCGTTATAACATAAGAAGATTCGATTTTAAAATCGTTGATTTCTTTTTCTCTTTCAACAATTAATCGAACGGCTACAGACTGAACACGTCCAGCAGATAACCCTCCTTTTACTTTTTTCCACAATACGGGTGATAATTCATACCCCACTAAACGGTCTAATACACGTCTAGCTTGTTGTGCATTTACTAAATTATAATTAATCCCTCTTGGGTTATCAATCGCTTTTAGAATTGCTGACTTAGTAATTTCGTGAAAAACAATGCGTTTTGTTTTATTTTGATCTAGTTTTAACTCTTCTGCCAAATGCCAAGCAATAGCCTCACCCTCACGGTCCTCATCGGAAGCTAACCAAACAACTTCTGCATTTTTAGAAAGATCTTTTAGTTTCTTTACTACTGCTTTCTTATCACTAGAAACCTCATATTTGGGTTTAAAATTATCTTCTACATTAACCCCTATCTCTTTAGAAGGTAAATCCGCTATATGTCCATAACTAGATTCTACCTGATAATCTTTTCCTAAAAATTTCTCAATTGTTTTTGCCTTTGCAGGCGACTCCACGATCACTAAATTCTTTGCCATACTTCATTCTTTTGTGAAGCAAAAATATGCGTTTTTTCTTAATATTTCTACTTCAACCGATATAATTCATACTTTCTCTTAAAATCCTTTCCGATGATTTAAAAAATATACACTTTTTTAACGTTGATTAGAAAAAAATTCTTTTTTTTACCCAACACCTTATATAATCAGAAATTCGTTCAAAAGTAAAAAAACAAAAGTAATTAATGCATACCTTCTTGTGTATTTTACTTTTTACATAAATTCAGAACACCTATAATATAAGGAAAATTCGCTTATTTCTGTACTAAAAAAAAACGACTTTTCACTTAGTAATAACTCCCCCTTTTCATTGCAAAATTTATATTTCTACTGGTATTAATTATCGTAATTCATCTCTGCGTAAAACTCAACTTTTATTACTAAAAAAAAGCTTACGCAACTCCTTTTTTAGTTTTCTCGCGACCTATTCAAACCATTCCTCAACCGTACTTCAAGATTATAGTAGCCACACATTTAAAGCAACAATTTGGCTCAAATATAAACTTCGGAATAAAAGACAAGCTAATCGTTACAATAAAATCGCTAAGAGCTTCTTAAATATAAAGCTGTCAACTTGTCAGCAAATAAAATTAAACTATCTTTGTGACTTAAAATAAAACTCCCTTTTAAATAATCATATGGAAAAGGTAATTGACGAAAATAAACAAGGAACGAGCTTACAGCTAGAACAGAATAGAGACAATACTAAAAAGCTTTTTATTGAGAGCTATGGTTGTCAAATGAATTTTTCAGATAGTGAAATCGTTGCTTCCATTTTATCTGACGCAGGATACAATACAACCAATAACTTAGAAGAAGCTGATTTAGTTTTAGTAAACACTTGTTCTATTCGCGACAAAGCTGAACAAACAGTACGCAAACGCTTAGACCAATACAACCGAGTAAAGAAAAAAAACCCAGGAATGAAAGTGGGTGTTTTAGGTTGTATGGCGGAACGTCTAAAAAGTAAATTCTTAGAAGAAGAGAAGATTGTGGATATGGTTGTAGGACCTGATGCGTACAAAGATCTTCCTAACCTTTTAAAAGAAGTAGATGAAGGTAGAGATGCCATCAATGTAATTTTATCGAAAGATGAAACCTATGGTGATATTGCTCCTGTTCGTTTACAAAGTAATGGGGTTACTGCTTTTGTATCGATTACAAGAGGTTGTGACAACATGTGTACGTTTTGTGTTGTCCCTTTCACAAGAGGACGTGAACGCAGTAGAGAACCACACAGTATTATTTCAGAAATCCAAGATTTATACGAAAGAGGCTTCAAAGAAATCACTTTGTTAGGTCAAAACGTAGATAGTTACCTTTGGTATGGAGGAGGATTAAAGAAAGATTATGACAAAGCCTCAGAAATTCAAAAAGCAACAGCGGTTGATTTCGCTCAGCTTTTAGACTTATGTGCTACAAAATTCCCGAAGATGAGATTTCGTTTTTCGACTTCAAATCCACAGGATATGCACATGGAAGTAATTGAGGTCATTGCAAATCACGACAACATCTGTAAATACATTCACTTACCTGTTCAATCAGGAAGTACTCGTATCTTACAAGAGATGAATCGTCAACATACAAGAGAAGAATACATCGAATTAGTAGATAAGATTTACGCGTTAATTCCAGACATTTCTCTTTCACAAGATATGATTACAGGTTTCCCTACAGAAACAGAGGAAGACCACCAAGATACGCTTTCATTAATGGAGCATGTTCGCTATGATTTTGGTTTCATGTTTGCTTATTCAGAACGTCCAGGTACATTAGCTGCACGTAAACTAGAAGACGACATTCCAGAAGAAGTGAAAAAACGCCGTTTGAGCGAAATTATCGCAGTACAAGGTAAGATTAGCTTAGAGCGTACAAAGCGTTTTGTAGGACAAACCGTAGAGGTTTTGATTGAAAAAACTTCAAAGCGTTCAGATTTAGAATGGAGCGGAAGAAATTCACAGAATACAACGGTTGTATTCCCGAAAGAAAATTATAAAGTAGGTGACTTTGTTGAAGTTTACATTGAAGATTGTACTTCTGCTACCTTAATCGGTAAGGCTGTTGGTTATTCACCAATGCAAGAAGATTAATCACCTTTTGAAAAAATAGTACGAAAAAGTTCACTACATGGAAAATGTTCAAGCGATTAAACAACGATTTGAAATTATAGGTAATGATCCTAAGCTCAACCGTGCCATCCAAAAAGCAATACAAGTTGCACCAACGGATATTTCGGTTTTAGTTACAGGAGAAAGTGGAGTTGGGAAAGAAAGTATTCCCAAAATCATCCATTCCCTATCCCACCGCAAGCACGGCAAATACATTGCTGTAAACTGTGGTGCCATTCCTGAAGGAACGATTGACAGTGAACTATTTGGTCACGAAAAAGGAGCTTTTACGGGTGCAATTAGCACGAGAGAAGGTTATTTTGAAGAGGCAAATGGGGGTACTATTTTTTTAGATGAAGTAGGTGAATTACCACTAACTACTCAAGTTCGTTTATTGCGTATTTTGGAAAATGGAGAATTTATTAAAGTAGGTTCTTCTCGTGTTCAAAAAACGGATATTCGCATTATTGCAGCGACAAATGTCAATATGATTGACGCCATACAAAAAGGTAAATTTAGAGAGGATTTATACTACCGTTTGAGTACCATTGAAATTAGCTTGCCTCCACTTCGAGAAAGAGGAGAAGATATTCACTTGTTGTTTAGAAAATTCGCTTCGGATTTTGCGCATAAATACAAAATGCCTCCTGTCCGCTTAGATGCGAATGCAGCTAATTTTTTAATTCGCTATCGCTGGGATGGAAATATCAGACAATTGCGAAATGTGGCAGAGGAAATATCTGTATTGGAAACAAACAGAGAAATTACACTTCCCATTTTACAGACTTATTTACCCAACCACGACAGACAATTACCTTCTGTAGTACAGAGTAAAAAAGCGGAGAGCGATTTCAGTACGGAACGAGAGATTTTATACAAAATTCTCTTTGACATGCGCAATGATATTACTGATCTAAAAAAACTGACCTTAGAGCTCTTAAAACAAGATAAAGGCCAAGTACAAGAGAGCAATCAGCACCTGATTCAACGCATCTACGGTAATAAAAATGAATCGGTGGATTATCCGGCTAATCCTTCGGATATTCTACAGTTGGAAAACAGCAATTCACATGCTGCACACCCTTCACAACCAGTTCATCCTACGTATCATCCAACCATTATTGAAAATGAGGATGATGATGACAATTACCTAATTGCAGAAACAGTGGAAGACGAACCACTTAATCTGGAAGAACAAGAAGTAGAATTAATCCGCAAATCTTTGGAACGCAACAAGGGAAAAAGAAAAGCGGCTGCCGAAGAGCTCGGTATTTCAGAACGAACTTTATATCGAAAGATTAAACAATATAACTTATAAATGATGAAGTTTAAACCAGTTCTTATCATTCTTTTTATAACTTTAGGCTTACAAAGTTGTAAGTACTATAACTTTACGGGAACAGGAAAAATTGATGCTGATTCTTTCCAAGTGAATTATTTTCAAAATAATGCGCCATTGGTTGAGCCAGGAATTGAACGTACCTTTACCCTAGCCTTGCAAGATTTGATTCAGAATCAAACCAGTTTAACCCTAACTAATTCTGATGCAGATTTAGTTTATGAAGGTGAAATTGTCGATTATCGAATCAGCCCGATGACAGCAACTGCAGATCAGAGAGCCGCGCAAAACCGTTTGTATATCGCCATTAACGTGCGCTTTACAAACAAGCGAAATGCAGAAGATGATTTTGAAAAACGCTTCTCTTTCTATTATGACTATGATGCTAACGCACAATTAGTAGGAGCCACATTAAATACAGCCTTAGACGAAATTTACGAAAGAATTACGCAAGATGTATTCAATGAATCCTTAGCAAAATGGTAAAAGATCAACAAGAATTAATTTGAATATAGCTACTTTACATACTTACTTAGCTGACCCAACACAAGTACAGCGTTCAGACATTCAAGAATTAAAACAATTACTTGAGCAGTACCCTTATGTACAGGCTATACGCAGTTTGTACCTGAAAGCTCTTTATTCAAATGAAAGTACCTCATACAACCAAGAGCTCAAAAAAACCGCTGCCTATACCTTAGACCGCGACATTTTATTTAGCTTCATTGTTTCGGATGATTTTACCGCTTACACTCCTTTATCCATCGAAATAGCAGATGAAATTGAGGAAGAAATTGTGCCTGAAGCAAAGGAAAAAGACAAAGATCCAGAGCAGAATATCAGCACATTGTTGCAAAATATCTCCAAAGTTGCTTATGAAATCGTACAAGAAAGTCCTTCTTTGGTGGATGACGGGGAAAAAGAAATAGAAGAAGAAACGGTACAATCGGAATTCATTTCAATAGTAGAACCTCTAGTTCAGGAAGAACAAATAGCAGTTTCTCCAATTGAAGAATTAGAAGATAAGCTAGAAATTGGGAAACCTTTAGCTTTTGAAGCAGGAGAAAAATACTCGTTTCAAGAATGGTTAAAGCTTTCCAAACAACAGCCAATTGTCCGTGAATTGGACACAAAAAACGAGGAAATACAAGCTGAAAAGGAAGAAAAAGAAGAGATAATTACGGAAGATGAAAAAAATTTTCAAAAAAGTTTGGAGAAAAAACAAGCCATGATTGATAAATTCATCGAAACAAATCCTAAAATTATCCCAACAAAAAAAGTTACGGCAAGCCCTATAAATGTTGAATTATCGGTACAAGAGAATACCAGTTTAATGACGGAGACCTTAGCCAAAATTTATTTGGAGCAAAAAAAATATCAAAAAGCAATACAAGCTTATGAGATTTTAATTTTGAAATATCCAGAAAAAAGTAGTTTCTTTGCAAACCAAATATTAGATATAAAAGCGTTACAACAACATAATAGTTTATAAGCATGAACACATTTACAGTATTTTTAGTATTGATTGCTATCGTATGTTTTTTATTAATTGTGGTTATTATGGTACAAAATCCTAAAGGTGGAGGTTTAGACTCATCTTTTGGAGGATCTACTGTTGCAGGAGGTGTAAAAAACACGAATGACTTCTTAGATAAGAGTACTTGGACTTTAGGAGCGGTGTTAATCATCCTAATCTTAATGTCGAGCATTAGCTTTAGTGGTGGTGCAGTTGGAGATTCTAAACTTTTAGATCCTAACGCAGCAATGCCAGCACAACCTACTGTTCCTGCTGCAGCTAACACAGAAAACACGACAGAATCAACAACAGGAACTGAAGCTCCAGCTACTAGCGAGACTTCAACACCTGAAACTACACAAGAATAAGAAAGTATTTTACTTTTCGTTATAGAATGCCAGCTGTCAAGTTGGCATTTTTTTTTGGCAATAGGTGTCAATACAAGGTTTGGCACACTTTATGACTATTTATATAGCATTTAGAACTAATATAAATAATTCAATTTTTATAAACTATAAACACTATGGCATTAAACATTAAACCACTTGCGGATAGAGTTCTTATTGAACCTCAACCAGCAGAAACAAAAACTGCTTCTGGTCTTTTTATTCCTGACACAGCGAAAGAAAAACCACAAAAAGGGACAGTAGTCGCTGTAGGAAACGGTACAAAAGACCACAACATGACGGTACAAGTAGGCGATACAGTATTGTATGGTAAGTATGCAGGAACAGAGCTAAAATTAGAAGGTAAGGATTACCTAATCATGCGTGAAGATGACATCTTAGCGATTGTTTAATAAATTGAATAGTAACACACAAAGTAAAACAAGACTAAATCATGGCAAAAGATATTAAATTCGACATTGAAGCACGCGAAGGTTTAAAACGCGGTGTTGACGCTTTAGCAAATGCTGTTAAAGTAACTTTAGGACCAAAAGGAAGAAACGTAATCATCGGAAAAGCATTTGGTGCTCCAACTGTAACGAAAGATGGTGTTTCTGTAGCGAAAGAAGTAGAGTTAGAAGACGCATTAGAGAACATGGGTGCTCAAATGGTGAAAGAAGTTGCTTCTAAAACAAACGATTTAGCTGGAGATGGAACAACAACAGCTACTGTTTTAGCGCAAGCTATCGTTAAAGAAGGATTGAAAAACGTGGCTGCTGGAGCAAATCCAATGGACTTAAAACGCGGAATGGACAAAGCGGTTGAAGTAATCGTAAACCATTTAAAAGACCAAGCACAAGAAGTAGGTGGATCAATGGATAAAATCCAACAAATCGCTTCTATTTCTGCAAACAACGACGAATTCATCGGAGAATTAATCGCTCAAGCTTTTGAGAAAGTTGGTAAAGAAGGAGTAATCACAGTTGAAGAAGCAAAAGGTACTGAAACATTTGTTGATGTAGTAGAAGGAATGCAATTTGACAGAGGATACTTATCTCCTTATTTCGTTACCAATTCAGAAAAAATGGAAGTGGAACTAGATTCTCCTTACATTTTATTATACGACAAAAAAGTATCTTCTTTAAAAGAATTACTTCCTGTATTAGAGCCTGTTGCTCAGTCTGGAAAACCACTATTAATCATCGCTGAAGATGTTGATGGAGAAGCACTTTCTACTTTAGTTGTAAACAAATTAAGAGGGGCTTTAAAAATTGCTGCTGTAAAAGCACCTGGTTTTGGTGATAGAAGAAAAGCAATGTTAGAAGATATCGCAATCTTAACAGGTGGTGTAGTAATTTCTGAAGAGCAAGGATATACGTTAGAAAATACGTCATTGGAAATGTTAGGTACATGTAAACGTGTAAACATTGACAAAGACAACACAACAATCGTTAGCGGAAGTGGAGAATCAGATATGATTCAAAACAGAGTTAACCAAATCAAAGCACAGATGGAAACAACTACATCTGACTATGATAAAGAAAAATTACAAGAGCGTCTAGCTAAATTAGCTGGTGGTGTTGCTGTATTATATGTAGGAGCTGCTACGGAAGTAGAGATGAAAGAGAAAAAAGACAGAGTAGACGATGCTTTACATGCTACTAGAGCGGCAATTGAAGAAGGAATTGTTGCAGGTGGTGGAGTTGCTTTACTAAGAGCAAAAGCAAACTTAAACAGCATCAACGCAATTAATGCAGACGAAGAAACAGGAATCCAAATCATCGCTAAAGCAGTAGAGTCTCCATTGAGAACGATTGTTGAAAACGCAGGTTTAGAAGGTTCTGTAGTTGTGGCTAAAGTATTAGAAGGAAACAATAACTTCGGATACAACGCAAAAACAAACGAATACATCGATATGCTACAAGCAGGTGTAATCGATCCTAAGAAAGTAACAAGAGTTGCTTTAGAAAACGCAGCTTCAGTTGCAGGTATGATCCTTATCACAGAGTGTGCTTTAGTTGATATTAAAGACGAAAACGGTGGAGGAATGCCAATGGGCGGAGGTATGCCAGGAATGATGTAATTTCACACCCTATAATAAAAAAAAGGCTTGAACAAATGTTCAAGCCTTTTTTTTATTATAGGTAATGAGATGTTTTCCCTTACTCATTTCTTTTCTCTATTTTCTATCCAACGATTTTTTTCAAATCAGCAATTGTTGCCATCGGATCCGCAGCGCTAAATACAAAATTCCCTGCTACTAAAGCACTTGCACCCGCATCTACTAATGCTTTGGCATTCTTACTATTTACACCTCCGTCAATCTCAATGATTACATTTGCTCCTTTAGCATCAATCATCGCTTTTAACTTACGCACTTTCTCATACGTATTTTCAATAAAGCTTTGTCCGCCAAACCCTGGGTTTACACTCATAATCAAAACTAAATCTAGATCTTGAATGATGTCTTCTAAAACAGCAACTGGTGTATGTGGATTTAAGGCTACCCCTGCTTGCATTCCTTCCGCTTTAATAGCTTGTATCGTACGGTGTAAATGCGTACAAGCTTCATAGTGTACCGTTAAAATATCGGTACCTAATTCTTTAAATGTTTTGATATAGCGATCAGGATCTACAATCATCAAATGCACATCCAATGTTTTCTTTGCATGTTTATTGATTGCCGCTAAAACGGGCATTCCAAAAGAGATGTTTGGTACGAAAACTCCGTCCATAATATCAACGTGAAACCAATCTGCTTGACTTTCATTAATCATTTCGATATCGCGTTGTAGATTTGCAAAATCGGCAGCCAAAACTGATGGCGCTATCTTTATATTTTTCATACTGTTGTGTTGTTTGTACAAAGATAAAAAAATCCCAAGAGGAAAGTCCGCTTAGGATTTTATAAATTATGTTATTGTTCTTTTATAGTCGCTTCAAATAATTCGGCAAAGTACTTGATGATTTTAGCGCGTACCTCATCTTCATCTACGTAATTTACCCCTAATTCCACATGTAAAGAAGTCACCCCTTTTCCGCGGATTCCACAAGGAATAATATTGTCAAAATATCCTAAATCTGAATTGACATTCAAGGCAAAACCATGCATTGTTACCCAGCGAGAAGCACGTACACCCATCGCACATATCTTCCTAGCAAACGGAGTTCCTACGCCTAACCAAACGCCCGTTTCTCCTTCGCTTCTTCCCGCTTCAATACCATAATCTTTCAGCACAAGAATCATCGTTTCTTCTAACAAGCGCAAATACTTGTGGATATCAGTAAAAAAGTTTTCTAAATCTAAAATGGGATATCCTACAATCTGACCTGGTCCGTGATACGTAATATCTCCTCCTCTATTTATCTTATAGAATGTTGCTCCTTTTGCTTTTAATTGTTCTTCATCCAGCAAAAGATTCTCCATATCTCCACTTTTTCCTAAGGTATATACATGAGGGTGCTCAACAAACAAAAAATAATTGGGTGTTGGTTCTTCCGTTTCTTCTCTTCTATTCTTGATTTTGATATCTAAAACCGATTGAAAAAGCTCTTCTTGATACGCCCAAGTATCTTTATAGTCTTTTTCACCTAAATCAATTAGGGTCACTTCTTTATTCATGTTTACAAACTTAGCGGTTATATTTTGGATTATTAAGAATAACTAACGCTCCGATAACACCGGGAATCCAACCTGCTAGGGTTAAAAGAAAAACAATTATTATGGATCCGCACCCTTTATCATACACAGCGATAGGCGGAAAAATAATAGACAAAATTACTCTCCAAATACTCATAATCACTTATTTATATCCTACAAATTTCGTCATTTTTTATGAATTACGGCTATAAATTCAGCTAAACCCACGCTTGAAATCCGCTCAAAAAGATCAATTGACTAATTAACTGACATTTGGCGAGATACAATGGGTACTAATTTTTAAAGATTACCTATATTTGCACTTTATAAATTAATTCATAATTCACAATTATTATGCAACTTTCAGAACAAGAAATCATCAGAAGAGAGAAGCTCGCAAAATTGCAAGAGCTTGGTGTGAATCCTTATCCTGCTAACTTATTTCCAGTAAATCATACATCCAAGCAGATAAAGAACGGTTTTGAAGAAGGTAAGAAGGTAATTGTGGCAGGAAGATTAATGTCTTCTCGTATTCAAGGAAAAGCTTCTTTCGCAACCATTCAAGACAGTGAAGGAAAGATTCAATTATACATCAACAGAGATGAACTTTGTCCAGGTGAGAACAAAGATTTATATAACGAAGTTTACAAAAAACTAATTGACTTAGGAGATATCATTGGTATCGAAGGGGAATTATTTACAACACAAGTAGGAGAAAAAACAGTACGTGTACAAGGGCTTTCTCTATTGAGTAAATCTTTACGTCCGTTACCATTACCTAAGACAGATGCAGAAGGTAATACATTCGATGCTTTTACGGATCCTGAATTGCGTTACAGAATGCGTTATGTAGATTTAGTTGTTAATCCTTCAATTAAAGAAACGTTTATTAAGCGTACGAAGTTGTTTAACGCTATGCGTCAATTCTTCAATGAATCTGGCTATATGGAGGTTGAAACACCTGTACTACAGTCTATCCCTGGTGGAGCTGCTGCACGTCCATTCATGACTCATCACAACGCCTTGGATATTCCATTGTATTTGCGTATCGCAAACGAATTATATTTAAAACGTTTAATCGTAGGTGGTTTTGACGGAGTCTATGAGTTCGCTAAAAACTTCCGTAACGAAGGAATGGACAGAACCCATAATCCAGAATTTACCGTAATGGAAATCTATGTAGCCTATAAAGACTACAACTGGATGATGGACTTCACAGAGCGTTTATTAGAGCATTGTGCAATGGCAGTAAACGGTTCTTCAAAAGCTATTTTTGGCGAACATGAGATTGACTTTAAAGCCCCATATAAACGAATCACTATGGCTGATTCGATTAAAGAATTTACTGGTTTTGACATTACCGGAAAAACAGAAGATGAAATTCGTCAAGCTGCTTTAGGTATGGGTATTCCTGTAGATGAAACGATGGGGAAAGGAAAATTAATTGACGAGATTTTCGGGGAAAAATGTGAGGGGAACTACATCCAACCTACGTTTATCACAGATTATCCAAAAGAGATGTCTCCCTTAACCAAAGCACACCGTGATAATCCAGAATTAACCGAGCGTTTTGAGTTGATGGTTTGTGGAAAAGAAGTAGCCAATGCATATTCAGAGTTAAATGATCCTATTGACCAAAGAGAGCGTTTTGAAGCTCAAATGGCTTTAGCGGATCGTGGAGATGATGAAGCGATGTTCATTGATCAAGATTTCTTACGTGCTTTAGAATACGGAATGCCTCCTACTTCGGGAATGGGGATTGGAATGGATCGTTTAGCCATGTTCTTAACGAATAATCCATCTATTCAAGAAGTATTATTCTTCCCTCAAATGAGACCAGAGAAAACAGCTCCAACTGTAGAATTATCCGATGAAGAGAAAATCATCATCCAAATTCTAGAGCAAAACGAAAACAAAGTGGAGCTAGGTTCACTAAAAGAACAAGCCGCTTTAAGTGGTAAGAAATGGGATAAAGCCATGAAAGCGCTTTCCTCACATAACTTAACCAAAGTAGTGACGGAAGATGATAGTAAATATGTTGTTTATCAACAGTAATAAAAAAGGGATGCGAATGCATCCCTTTTTTATTCTATTCAACGTGTGAAATACAAGCATAAAAAAAGCACTGCTGAGCAGTGCTTTTTTTTATTATCCTAAATACGTTTTCAGTATTTTACTTCTTGACGTATGTTTTAAGCGACGGATCGCTTTTTCTTTAATCTGACGAACACGCTCTCTTGTTAAGTCAAACGTTTCTCCTATTTCTTCTAATGTCATTGGGTGTTGATCTCCTAAACCGAAATACAAACGAACAACATCAGCTTCACGTGGTGTTAACGTTTCTAAGGCTCTTTCAATCTCTGTACGCAATGATTCGTGGATTAACTCACGATCTGGGTTTGGTGATTCACCTGAACGCAATACATCGTATAAGTTAGAATCCTCTCCTTCTACTAAAGGAGCATCCATAGATAAATGACGCCCAGAGTTTTTCATACTCTCTTTTACGTCGTTTACAGTCATATCCAATTCTACAGCGATTTCCTCTGCTGAAGGCGGACGTTCATTAGACTGCTCTAACAGCGCGTACATTTTATTAATTTTATTAATCGAACCAATTTTATTTAATGGTAAACGTACAATTCTAGATTGTTCAGCTAAAGCAGACAAAATAGATTGTCTAATCCACCAAACTGCGTAAGAAATAAATTTAAAACCACGAGTTTCATCAAAACGCTGTGCGGCTTTAATCAACCCCAAGTTTCCTTCATTAATTAAATCCGGAAGCGTCAACCCTTGGTTTTGGTATTGTTTAGCTACCGAAACCACGAATCTTAAGTTAGCCTTAGTTAATTTCTCTAAAGCTCTTTGATCACCAGCTTTAATTCGCTGTGCTAATTCTACCTCTTCATCTGCAGTAATCAAATCTACTTTACCAATCTCTTGCAAATACTTATCTAGTGAAGCGGTTTCACGATTCGTAACTTGCTTGGTAATTTTAAGTTGTCTCATAGTATTTTACTCCTTATTTGTCTTTGTCCTTAATGGTCTACATAAGTTATACGTACACATTCCTCAAAAAGTTACAATATTTTAAAAAATATTTTCTTTTTGTTGCCTTCTAAAAATATAAAGCCTTAAAAACATGGTTTCTAAGGCTTTATAAAAACAATTTATTTCAATAATCGCTAACGATTAATAATAATTGACTTTACTCAGTTCTTTCTCATCAACTTCTACTTCATCTAAGTAACGCTCTAAACTATCATCTAGTTCTTTCATCCAAACGGTATGGTGTTCTTCTGCGGTTACACCCGTCATAACAGAGGTATACACTTGGTCACGATACGTTAGGATATCAATTTCTTTTGAATCTAAGTAGCGTTTAAACATTTCTCCCACCTTATCAATATTAAACGTTGGATAATCGGTAAGATTAATCAAGTCTTTAATATAAGCTGTTTGGAAATCTACCTGCTCATTACTTGTCATGGTCAATTCTTCCCCTTTCAACCATTTGTCAATATCAGCTTGACGCTCTTCTTTAGTAGGCAACGCAATACGTCCTAACATATAATCTCTTGCAAACCAAGCTTGTGCATCAAACATATTAAACGTATAGTACTGATCTTGCATTCCCAAGAAGATTAAGCGCTCATTTTCATTATACACCACTCCTTTGTATAGATTATCTGGATACAGACAGTTCTTTGTTTTTAGTCGCAGATTATCTGGCAAGAACGGGAATTTATGTTGATATCCTGTACACAATACAACAGCATCAAAAGCTTTTGATGTTCCGTCTTTAAAAAAGGCTTTATTATCCTCAAAATGCGTAACAATTGTCTTCTCCTCTACTCCTTTAGGCCATTTAACGCCAATTGGATTCGTACGATATGAAATGGTTACCGATTTACTTCCGTGTTTGAAACATTGTACCCCGATATCTTCTGCTGAATAACTACTTCCAATTAATAGAATGTCTTTATCAATAAATTGGTCTGCTCCACGGAAATCATGCGCGTGCATTACTGTTCCAGGGAAATGATCAATTCCTTTAAAGAAAGGCATATTAGGGGTTGAGAAGTGTCCCGTACCCAATACAAGGTAATCGAAAAATTCTTCAAACGTTTCATTCTTTACCAAGTCATCAAAGATTACGCGGAATTGTTTTTTATCTTCCAGATAATCCACCCAACGGACTACCGTATTGAATTTAATATAATCTCTTGCGTTACTTTGTTTGATTCGCCCTTCAATATAATCAAAGAGAACTTCTCTTGGAGGATAAGAAGATAGCGGTTGTTTGAAGTGGTCCATAAAGGTATAATCGGCAAATTCTAAACACTCTTTAGGGCCGTTCGACCATAAGTATTTATACATACTTCCGTGTAAAGGTTCTCCGTATTTCCCTACACCTGTACGCCAAGTATAGTTCCACATTCCACCCCAGTTATCTTGTTTTTCGTAACATTTAATCTCAGGGATTGGGTTCCCTTTTTTCTGTTCTGATTCAAAAGCTCTTAACATAGCAAGCCCACTTGGACCTGCTCCAATAATTCCTACTTTAAAATTAGTCATTATATACTACTATTTTAGGCCCCTAACTTTCATGCGAAATGGAGCTAATTAATAAACGATATTTTCGATTTCATCAAAGAAAGAATCTTGTACAAAGACTCTTACAGACACTCTTACTGAGTGATTTGATAGGTCATCGTGAAAGACAACCTAATAATAGGAGAACCCGTAGCGGGTTCTTACTAGACAAAGAGGAAAAGCCTCTATAGATTACTGCCTAATTGCAAGTGATTTTAATCAATCACTTTACAGCTGATAGAGCAAATATAAGCAATTTTTAGGACATGGCCAAACTCCTCCATTTTTAACTAGCTAATTATCAATATCTAATTAAAAAAAAAGATAGTTTCATGAAGACAAAAAAAGGTTATCTTTACCTCAACCAATACAAAAAACGATGAATCAAACACCGAAATTAACCTATGTTTTACACAGCGGTTCTTTCTTAAGTACCTTGCTGATTTTCTGCTTCATATTTTTAAGTCGAAGGGGAGCTAACGGTATATATACACAGCCTTTGTTAGGTGCATTATACGAATTATTATGGTTGCCACTTCTCGCCGCTTTATTCAGTATTCCAGTGGTGTGGTTTGTCTTAGCTTGTAGAAAAAAAGTAGCTTGGACAAAGCTAATCCTTCCTTGTGCATTATCCGCAGGAACAATCGCGTACTTGATACTATCACAATAAAAAAAAGAGCCTGTATTTAAAGGCTCTTTTTATTTGCTATATGGTATAATGACCTTGTTTTACTTTTAAAACGTCATATAGTTTCTGATACGTTTGAACATCCGTTTGCAAGCGCAGACCTTCTCGAATTAAATCACCCGCCATCACTTCAAGTTCTGTTTGGGGTTTATTACTCAAGAAATCACTATGCATGGACGTCGTAGAATCAAAGGGAATTGCTGCTAAACGCTGCATCACCACCTCAACTACATCTTCTGTTAAGTTTACTCCTTTGGCTTGAGCAACTTGACTTGCTTCCGTTACTAACGCTTGTATGGTTATAGGATGATCACGCATCACAACACCAAAAGAACAATTGTAAAATGCCGTTGCCACGGCAGAAGAAGAAACTAAAATATATTTCTCCCAAACTTCTCGTGCAATATCCTGTGTACAAATAGAGACAATTCCCGCAGCTTTCAGCAATTCATCCAATTGTAACATCTGGGGCGTAATCCCTTCTGTACGTCCAAAAACAATCTTTTGTCTTCCACTCGGATTATCAATGACACCTGCTTCTTTTAAACGAGAAACCATATACGTACACCCTTGCCAAACTTCAGCATCCAAAAGATGATCTAGCTTCTCGAAAGCTTCAACACCATTCAATAAAGGAAGAATAACCGTGTTTTTAGACACAATCGCTTTCAAATCATCAATTACCCTATCCAGATCATATTCTTTCGTACAAAGCAAGATAAAATCCATTGCCCCCAACTCTTGTACACGTTCTACTACTTGTGTAGGTTTTCCAATGATTACATTATCTTTAGATAAAACAGTTAGTCCATGTGTTTCTATTTGTTTGCCGTGTTCGCCTCTTGCAACGAAATGGATATCTACTTGTGCATCTTGTTCAAAATGATGGGCTAATAATCCACCATAAAACCCACCAACACCACCTAGACCAATAACCCCTATATTTATTTTACTCATTGTATTATTTCTTTTTTTCCTTTTTTAAAGATACTCAAAAAGCTAGAAAACACGCTACCTCTATCCGTTTAAAACAAAAAAAACACCTCGATTGAGGTGTTTTTATATACTAGATCGGAATTATTTCTTCTCTTCTTTTTTCGGTCCTTGAGCTCCTTCTGGTTTGTTTCCTTCTGGTTTATTTTCTCTTGGAGGACGTGGTAAAAGTGCCTTTTTAGAAACTTTTGGTTTTTTCGTTTTCGGATCAATACCCATGTATTTCACTTCTAACTCATCTCCTAATTTCAATACATCTGCTGGATTTTCAATGCGTTTCCAATCCAATTCAGATACGTGAAGTAAAGTTTCTTTACCTGGTACAAATTCTACTACTGCACCAAAATCCAACATTTTTACAACTTTCACTTTGTATACTTCTCCTTCTACTGGAGCAAAGATTGTGTTGTTGATTGATTGGATTGCTCTGTCCATTCCCGCTTGACTTGTACCTAAAACTTCGATTACTCCTTTGTCATCTACTTCGTTGATAACAATTGTAGTTTCAGTTTCAGCTTGAAGTGCTTGAATATTTTTACCTCCAGGTCCGATAACTGCTCCAATGAAATCTTTAGGAATTTCAATTGTAACAATTTTTGGTGCTTTTGGTTTCACAGTTGCATTAGGTGTAGCAATTGTTTCTTCTAATAATCCTAAGATATGTAGACGTCCTTCAAGCGCTTGTTTTAATGCTTGCTCCATGATATCATAAGCTAATCCGTCGATTTTAATATCCATTTGACAAGCTGTGATACCATCTTTTGTTCCTGTTACTTTAAAGTCCATATCTCCTAAGTGATCTTCATCACCTAAGATATCAGACAATACAGCCCAACGTCCAGTTTTTGAATCTGAGATTAATCCCATTGCGATACCTGAAACTGGTTTGATCATTTGGATACCTGCATCCATTAAGGCTAATGTACCCGCACAAACTGTTGCCATAGAAGACGAACCGTTTGACTCTAATACCTCAGACACTAAACGAATAGTATAAGGACAATCAGCAGGAATCATGTTTTTCAAAGCACGTTGTGCTAAGTTACCATGACCTACTTCTCTACGTGATGTACCTCTTAATGGTTTTGCTTCACCTGTTGAGAATGGAGGGAAGTTATAGTGTAAATAGAATCTATCTTCTCCTTGCTCACTTGGTAAGTCAATAATATTAGCATCTCTAGATGTACCTAATGTTACTGTAGCTAATGCTTGTGTTTCTCCACGTGTAAAGATAGATGATCCGTGTACTGAAGGTAAGTAATCTACTTCGCTCCAAATCGGGCGGATTTCTGTCGTTTTACGACCATCTAAACGGATATTTTGATCTAAGATCAAGTTACGTACCGCTTCTTTTTGTGTCTTTTTGAAATACGTGCTGATTAACTCTGCTTTTTCTGCTAGATCCTCTTCAGAGAATAAAGCTTTAACCTCTTCATATACCTCAGCAAATTTCTCACCACGCTCGCTTTTACCACTTGCATGAGAAGCGATTTCGTACAATTTAGCATACGCTGCATCGTGAACGATTTTCTCTACTTCTACATCAGTAGCTTCTGGTTCATACTCACGGAAAGTAAGACCTAAAGCTGCACGCATTTTCTCTTGCGCTTCGATTTGAACTTTAATAGCTTCATGTGCAAATTTAATTGCATCAATCATCTCTTGTTCTGAGATTTCTCTCATTTCTCCCTCTACCATACAAACAGAGTCTTTAGAAGCTCCGATCATCATATCTATATCAGAAGCATTTAATTGCTCTCTTGAAGGGTTGATAATAAATTGTCCGTCAACACGTCCAACTCTTACCTCAGAGATTGAATTGTAAAAAGGAATATCTGATACCGCTAATGCTGCAGAAGCAGCTAAACCAGCTAATGCATCAGGCATTACATTTTCGTCATGAGACATTAACTGAATCATCACTTGTGTTTCCGCGTGGTAATCGTCCGGGAACAATGGGCGTAAACAACGGTCAACTAGACGCATTGTCAATACTTCTTGGTCACTTGGGCGAGCCTCACGTTTAAAAAAGCCTCCTGGAAAACGTCCAGCAGCAGCGAATTTTTCTCTGTAATCTACAGTTAAAGGAAGGAAGTCCACACCAGGATTTGCCGTTCTCGCAGAAACAGCTGTAGCAAGAAGCATACAGTCTCCCATACGAACAACAACAGAACCATCTGCTTGTTTCGCTAATTTCCCCGTTTCGATTGAGATGCTACGTCCATCTCCTAAATCGATAATTTCTTTGGTTACCTTAGGAATCATAATAATTTAATACTTTAGGGTTTCTGTCTCTCCGAAGAGAGACGTAAAATGTGTTGTGTGTGTTGTGTTGTGTGTTGTGTAGTATATGAAACCCAATGAAAAACCAGATCTAACTCTGCTAAAGGCAAAAAAACAAAAAGAGGCGCGCAGGCACCTCTTTCCTATATTGATTATTTTCTAATACCCAATACTTTAATGATCTCACGATATCTGTTAATCTCAGTTTTCTTTAAGTAGTCAAGAAGTCTTCTTCTTTTACCTACTAAAAGAACTAATGAACGCTCCGTGTTGTAATCTTTACGATTTCTTTTCAAGTGCTCAGTTAAGTGAGAGATTCTGTAAGTGAACAAAGCGATTTGTCCTTCTGCAGATCCTGTGTTTGCAGCTACACCTCCGTGTTGTTGGAAGATCTCAGCTTTTTTTTCTTTTGTTAAATACATGCCAATATTCTTTAATGATTTTTATGTACGAATTCTAGTTCTCTAAAATTCAATTGCAAAGTTACTTTTATTTTTCAAACCATCATCACAGTTCTATATTTTTTTTCAAAAAAATAATAAGTTCCTTGCTTACACCTTATTACACATATAAAGAGGCAATCTTTTCATTCAGTGTTTCCAAGAATAATTGATCTTCTTGAGTGAATGCACGAAGCGTATGAGAGTCGATATCAATTTGTCCGATGTTTTTTCCTTCCACAAATAAAGGGACCACGATTTCTGACTTTACAGTCATACTACAAGCAATATAATTGCTTTGTGCGTTCACATCATCAACTAGAAACGTTTGGTTGCTCTCCGCTACTTGCCCACAAATTCCCTTTCCAAAAGGAATAACAGTATGGTCTGTTGCCTCTCCCGTATAAGGACCTAAATGCAACAAGCGCTTTTCGGCATCAGCAAAATAAAATCCAACCCAATCATAATGGGATACTTTTTCCTCCAATAAATCACATATGGACTGTAGTTTTTCTGTCACACTACCTTCTTTGGTTAATATAGATGTAGCTTCTTCTAAAAGGGTGGTATATAACGTATGCATGTTTTATTTTTTAGTCTACCAAAGGTACAATTTCTGTTGTAGGCATTTTTTCTTTTTTCTCTCCAATAATTTATACAAAAAACTTTTTGCCCTCCCGAAATAATGCTTTTTTTCTTATTTTTGCTTCATGCTAAAGAAAAAACTTGTCAGTATTTGGTTTCTGTTGATTTTCCTATTTTCAAACATAGGATGGTCAATGAGTGTACATTACTGTCAAGGCGAAGCACATTACAGTCCCTTGCGTTATACGCACACCCATCAAGATACGGGATGTACCATGGAAATGGAGATGGAGCAAGAAATACAACAAGAAGAAAAAGCTTGTTGTTCTACAAAAGCTCCGGTTGAAAAACCCATCAAAAAATTTGCTGATAAAAAATGTTGTCAAGATGAATTGATTAAATCCAATCCTTCAGACCACAACATTCAGCATGTCTATACTCCGCATTTCGAATTCATTCTTCCTGATTATAGCTGGACTGAATGCTCTAGGTATGTAGTGGATTTTCCTGTACAAAAACAGGAAACACTAGCCTATTACATGGAGGCAAATGCTCCTCCACTCTATCAACTATATTGTCGTCTAGTTCTCTACGCGTAATCTGTTATTACTACATTTTCGTTTGACTTCCCTTTGTAAGTCGAACAATTCTATTTTGTATTAACAATTACACGTAAAAAATGATCAAACATTTAGTTACCCTTGCTGTATTCACAGTGGGTACTTCGCTATATGCACAACAAACGATTACTGGACAAATCGTAGATGAAACTCATACCCCAATCATTGGTGCTTCTGTTTTTTATGCCAATCAATCTATTGGTGTAGCGACAGATGCACAAGGGAAATTCACCTTGCCTTATGTAGAAAAGGAGTCCTTAACCATCTCTTATATCGGGTATAAAACTCAATCACTTACTCCACAAGCAGGACAATCCTATCACCTTGTTTTACAACCAGAAGAATCGTTAGATGAAGTAATCATCCAAACGAAACAACGCAATACCACGCGTTCAATTAAGGGAACAACAAATAGTTTCACCATGAATAGTGGAGAATTACTCAAAGCGGCTTGTTGTAATATTTCAGAAGCTTTTGAAACAAATCCATCCATTGATGTCAATTATACAGACGCAATTACTGGAACTAAGCAAATTAAAATGCTAGGATTAACTAGTCCTTATATTTTGATTGCAGAGGAGAATATTCCTTCGGTACGCGGAGCTTCTCAAATTTACGGGTTGACTTTTACACCAGGAACTTGGGTAGAGAGTATCCAAGTAACGAAAGGAGCAGGAACCGTAATCAATGGGTATGAAAGTATCTCAGGTCAATTGAATACTGAATTAATCAAACCAGCGACGGATCGTCCGTTTTTCTTAAATCTATATGGTTCAACAGATGAACGTTTTGAAGCAAACGTACATGGAAATTATCGTTTAAATGACAAATGGAGTTCTTCTCTATTCATCCACGGAAACTTGAGAACTGGTGACCACGATAAAAACCACGACGGTTTCTTGGATATGCCAAAAGGAGAGCAAATTAATGTAATGAATCGTTGGCAGTACATCAACCCAGAGAAAGGGGTGGTAAGTTTTATCACGGCTCGTTATATGAAAGATAATAAAGTAGCAGGACAAGTGGATTTCGACAAAAAGAAAGACAAGGGCTCTACAGTACTTTGGGTATCAGAGATTAATACAGAAAAGATCGATTTATCCACCAAACTAGGGTATGTATTTCCAGATGTGCCCTTCCAAAGTGCAGGATTACAAGTCGCGTATAACTACCACAAACAAGATTCTTATTTTGGATTGAATCTCTATGATATCAAACAGAATAGCTTATACTCTAATCTTGTTTTCAATTCTATTATCAACAATACCCTACATAAATTCACTACGGGAATTAGTTTTACATTAGACCAATATACTGAACAGGTATTTGTTCCTGGTATTGATGCAAATTTCAACCGCACAGATAATGCTTTAGGGGCTTTCTACGAATATACGTATGACAATACCACTGACTTCAGTATTATAGCAGGTATGCGTGTGGATTATCACAATCGCATGGGGCTATTTGCAACACCGCGTTTGCATTTGCGCTATAATCCATGGGAAAATGGGGTTTTACGTGCTTCAGTAGGTCGAGGAAAACGCCTTGCAAACGTATTTGCGGAAAACCAAATTTTCTTTGCAACGAATCGCTACTTCCAAATTGAAGGGAACAACGGAAAAATCTATGATTTAGATCCTGAAATTGCATGGAATTATGGATTAAGCTTTACACAAAACTTCCATTTAATTGGTCGAAAAGGAGATGTAACATTGGATTTCTACCGTACAGATTTTGAAAACCAAATTGTGGTAGATGCCGATTATGATGCACATCAGTTATTATTTTACAACTTAGATGGAAAATCCTATGCAAATAGCTTCCAACTAGAGATCAACTATAACTTAGCGCGTAATTTAAATCTTCGTTCTGCCTATAAATACTACGATATTGCTACAGATCAAAAGACAGGTAAATTCGAAAAAGCCTATCAACCCAAACATCGTTTCTTTGCGAATTTAGAGTTTACAACGAACGAACAAGACAATGGTGCACATTGGAAATTTGATTTCACTTACAATTGGTTAGGCAAACAACGTATTACCTCTACTGCAGAGTATGCTACTGCGAATCAGATGAAATCAGCTTCAAATCCGTATTCTTTGATGAACTTCCAAATTACAAAAGTATTCTCTCCTCGTTTTGAATTTTATGTTGGTGGGGAAAATATTGGAAACTACAAGCAACGCAATCCAATTGTTAGTGCTAGTAATCCTTTTGATACTGATTTTGATACCTCTATGGTCTATGCTCCTATTGCAGGCTCAATGTATTATGCAGGCTTGCGTCTTAAACTTTAATTAACTCAAACTCTTTATAAGATGAAAAAATTATTTTTAACACTAGGGCTATTCCTAGTTACGAATGCAGCTATCGTTGCACAAGAAAAAGAACAACCAAAACAAGTAATTGGCGTGAAAGGTTTATGCGAGATGTGTAAAAAACGCATTGAAAAAGCAGCTTTAGACGTTAAAGGCGTACGCTCTGTAGATTGGTCTATTGCAGATCAACAGCTAACGGTGTATTTGAATCCAAAGAAAACAACGGGAAAAGAAGTACAAGAAGCAGTTGCTTTAGCGGGTCATGATACAGAATCAGTAAAAGCAACAGATGAAGCGTATAACAATTTACATGGTTGTTGTAAATACGAGAGATAGGTATAAAAAATAAAAAAGCACTAACTAGCGATTAGTGCTTTTTTTCAAACAACAATATGCTATTCTGTAGCCAAACTCACAAACTACAAAATATCTTTTTCTTTTTCATAGCATTTCTCCCTATCTTCTGTAAACCATCTTGAACAAGACACTAAAACATCGTTTACTAGAAAGATAAACAGAAACGTAATTTCTCTTTATAGCTGTATTTTATTACACAACAAAAGTAAGATGCTATGCATGCATAAAACATGATTTTTATCACTTTTTAGAAAAAATAGCTTAAAAAACGTTTTTTTCATAAAAAAAAGCACTTATGAGATTCATAAGTGCTTTTTTTATTGCGTCCGCGGAAGGGCTCGAACCCTCAACCCTCAGAGCCGAAATCTGATATTCTATCCAATTGAACTACGCGGACCAACCAAAAAATTTATTTTGTCAATAGTGTTTTTACTATTGTTGAAATTGTCTTTCCATCAGCTTTACCAGCTAATTCTTTCGATGCCATTCCCATTACTTGTCCCATAGCAGCCATACCTGCATGATTTCCATCAGCGATAATTTTAGCAATAATTGCTTCTACTTCTTCGTTAGACAACTGTGCTGGTAAAAATTGTTCGATAACAGCTACTTGTGCTAATTCAGGTTCTACTAAATCCGCTCTTCCTTGTTCAGCAAAAATAGCTGCACTGTCTTTGCGTTGTTTTACTAATTTTTGTAAAATCTTAATCTCTTCCTCTTCGCTAATTTCTTCTTTAGAACCTGATTGAGTTTGCGCTAATAACAATTCTGCCTTAACTGCTCTAAGTGCTTCTAAAGCGATACTATCTTTTGATTTCATGGCGCTTTTCATCGCATCCATAATACTTGCTTGTAAACTCATATCTTATTTATTTGATTTTGCAAAGATATAAAAAAGCCGAGAAAACAAGACAAATTCGCTATTTTTACTTTTTATTCTCCCCACATATTCATCCTCCTTTTACAAAAAAAATAAAATTATTCCTTTTTTGAAGAAATAATTCCCTCTGCTCCATTATACTTTCCTACCCAAAAAAAATCCAAAAAAGAAAACGGCTAACTTTATTTAGTCTCGGTAAAACGTTAAAATAGAGCGAGAACCCTTCATATTCCATAGAAAATTCTATTTTTACAGTCAATAAAATATTTTAGAAAACACTATTTACCCCTTCTTATAATGTTATCTTCTATTGAACTAAAATCCATTTATGGATTTGATGCTGGCACAGCCACTTATCTGACTGAAAATGATCATCTTTTTCAACAGCACAACGACGTATATCAATTGCTTTGGCTGCAAAAAGGAAAAGTTTCCGTGATCATGTCTACCAACAAAAAAGAATTGACAGAAGGCGACTGTTTATTTCTGGGTAAAAATGAATTATTTCGCTTAACTGCTGACGAGAGCTATTCCCTCTGTTATGTCCAATTTACGGACAACTTCTATTGTCGTACAGAAGTAGATCGTCACTTTTTGGATAAATGTGTCTTTTTTGACAATACCAAAGCGATAAATTCCATTACACTGAAACCAGAACAAGCGGCTTTTGCGCAATACTATTTTATTTCATTACTGAAATTACAAAGCAAAACGTACAGCAATTTGAATTATATGACTGCTCATAATATTATTGAGCGCGTCTTACTTTTCATTATGGCTTGTCATATTAATACCTATGTAGAGTTTAATAAGGAAAAGTTATCTCCTGCTCAACTTAAAAATGTCATTAAGTTTAATGAACTGATTAAAACCAATATTCGAAAAGAACGCAACGTACAGTTTTATGCAGATCACATGAATATTTCAGTTTCAAAGCTTACCGAAATTAGCAAGGATATTTATGGAACAACGCCTAAAAAGATTATTGCGAGTGCCGTAGTGAATGAGGTAAAGCTATTATTAAAGCACACTCCTTTGACAATCAAAGAGATTGCGTATGAGTTAAACTTTGAAGATTCAAGTAATTTCACTCGCTTTTTCATTAAAGCAACGGGACTGAGTCCAAAGGAATACCGCGAGAGTTTATAACGTACCCTCTCTTTTATAAGATCATACAGGCACCAATGAGTTTCATTGGTGTTTTTTTTTGCGCCCGCGGAAGGGTTCGAACCCTCAACCCTCCGAATTAAAATCGAAAAGCACATTTCAACACTTCTAAAATCTTTCCATTTGCGACAACAAAACCGAATTAAATTCTCAAAACACGACTTCAAACCGTATTTTTAAGTAAATATTCACTAATTAAGAGAAAAATGACAATTCTTTAGCGAGATTTGACCTTTATTTAGAAGCTAACCTACTATACATTTGTCCTATCAAAACAAGTAAAAAAAAACACTTTAAAAAAAATAACAAAACGATGAAAACAACCTTCAAATTAGCATTAGTAGCCGCTTTATCTTTTATCAGTGTAACATCATTTGCTCAAGAGGGCAACAAAAAAAGTTCAAGCACTACCAACTTAAACGTTAATTTGTCAGATGTATACGAACTTAACGTAACAAATGCATCTGTAACTATCCCGATGAATACTGTTGAGCAGTTTCAAAAAGGAAGTACTTCTGGAGAATTAAAAAATCACTTAGAAGTAACAGCTACTCAAAAATACGAAATCAAAGTAGTAGCAAGTAGCGATTTAAACAACAGCGGTGTAACTATTCCAGTAAACACAGTAGAAGTAAGAATCAAAGGAAATACTAATTTAGCTGAAGGAGCAGGACCAAACAATTTCACTGCCTCTCACAACATTGCACAATTAGCAACAACAGAAAGTACACCTTTAATCACGACTTCTGCAGGTACAGCAAAAATGGGATATGCAGTTGAGTATGCTATTCCAGCAAGTCAAACTTCTGCTTATACAGACAAAAAAGAAGGAACTTACACTACAACAGTGACTTACAATTTATACGCATTATAATATAAAAAGCGCCCCAATTTTATCTACTGTTGCTTCATTTTTGCAACAGTAGATTTTTTTTATCTGCTCCTTTCACTGGGTCAACATGTGTTCAAATAAATCGCCTAGGTCGTGCTAAAAAATTGAGAAGTCTAGCTTCTATTTCACCTTTAAGGCCTTTATTTTAGAGAAATCTGCTTAATTAATTCGATTTTTTTTGCTAAATTTAACCTAGATAATTTGATACAATGCGAAACATATTAGCCCCTTTATTCCTGTTGTTTAGTTTTGTCCTATCTGCGCAAAATTCAGCTCAAAGTAACCTTAATGTTATTTTGAAACCCATCCAATCGATTAAAATTAACGATCAGCAACAGCACGTTAATTTATCTTTTGAAACGGTTGAAGATTATACCAAAGGAAAAATCAGCAATCAAGCAGATCACATCGAAGTGATGAGTAGTGGAACCTATGAAATACGCGTAGTTGCTCAAGCTCCTCTTATGCATGATGCCGATGAAATTCGAGTAGAACATATTGGACTCAACCCTAGCTTAGGTGCTATTGGTGATTTTAGAGATAATATTACACTTCTTCCCGTTTCGCTTTCTATGCGCGAACGCAATATGATCCAATCGAATGCAGGTGATGTAAAACGAACTTTTAATGTTTCGTACAAAATGAATGCCTCTGATGAATTATTAAATAAACCAGTGGGTACTTATAGTACTGTTATAACCTATACTATTTTATCTTTGTAACAATATACGTGTTTAAAAAAACTCTATTTATCTTAACTTTGTTACTTACCACTTCTCCAATCTTAGCTCAAATTGGTTCTGCTAAGTCTAAAATTGTGCTCAATTTTCGAGAACAACAGTCGTTGGTAATTAGTCATCCTTCTGTTGACATAAACCTCAACAAAGGTGCTGAATACGCTAAAGGTGTAGAAACAGGTATGCTTAAAAATCACTTAATCATCCAATGTTCCACTCCTTACGAATTATCGGTACGTTCCATTAATGCGTATTTCCAATATGAAAATTCGCTTTCTGGTTTACCCGTATCCATCATTCGCATTAAACCGAATATTACCACATCTACGACCTTGGATTTTCCGTTGCAACTACATCCCGTTGATCTAACCATTAATCCACAGCTTATGATTCAATCTAATAATAGAGGGAATAGTCAACAAATAGATGTCAATTATACAATACCCGTTCAAAATATTGGTCAAACATTAAATCAAAAAGCAGGAAGTTATCAAACTACAATTGTTTATACTTTATTGCCCCATTAATTAATTGCTTTATAATGAGAAAATTATTTTATCTAGTCTTTCTTTTGAGTTCAATTGTTTCATTTGCACAAGCGGGATTATCCATCTCTCCTGGAAAAATGTATTTTCGAAATACGGCGGGTACGGTTGCTACACAAAAGGTACGTATTGCAAATCCCAATGATAAAGCAGTTGAAGTAGGAGTTTCTTTAGGGGATTGGAATTATGATACCAATGGAAGTAATCACATTGCGGAAGCTAATACCTTGCGTAATTCTGCTTCCTCTTGGATTCAGGTTTTACCTAATTCTTATTTTGTAATTGAACCAAATGAGATCAAAGAGGTAGAGGTAATTTTGAATGTTCCACAGCAATTAGATGCTGGCACACCTGTACATACGGCGATGATTTTCTTTACGCAGTTAAATCCAGGGAATGCAGTAGACGAAAATGGAGCTGCAATAAAAGTAACGGTTCGCATGGGATTAAAAGTATATCATGCCAATCAGAATAATACAGAATCCGTAGAGATTACAAATTTAGAACCAAATAAAACGACAGATGGCCAGCGTGCAATTGATGTTTCGTTTCAAAATAATGGATTATTGTGGAGTGACGGAAAAATCACAGCTACAATATTTGATCAACAAACAGGAGAAAAACAAGCCTTGAATACGCTTGATTTTTATAGCTTACCTGATGACTCGAGAAAACAATCTTTTCCTTTGCCGCAAGATTTAAAACCAGGCACCTACACTTTTATAGTACAATTGACTTATGGAAAGGACAATACTGTGAAAGTAGCCGAACTTGATTTTACCCTATGAGTTTCAAACAAAAACTTTTTTTAGCACTTACTTGTTGTTTGCATACCTTTATTTATGCCCAATATGACCTCAATGTATACGATGGTGGGCAATTGGTGCTAAACTCCTATAACGATTTAAAATTTGGCAAGTCGGAAGAGCGACAAATTTCGGTTCAATTTAGAAGAAATTTTAATGTAACTGCCCCTGCCAAATGGAAAATTACAGTTCGTTTACTCGATGATTATACGTTCGAAAACTATAGTGTTCCGGCAGAAAATTCGAGCTTAAGCATCAATAGACAAAGTGGTAATTTCAATCAAATTTCATTCAGCAGTATAGGACGAGACTTACCTTTGAGTAAATTCCAAGAAAGTACTATTGTAGAAAGTACAACAGCACTTCCTGAAGGGAACTATTACACCCTATCTTTTAACTTAGCACTACGAGGGGGCGTGCATCTTTTAACCATTCCCAATGGTATCTACCGCAGTACTTATGAGTTTTCACTCTATGATACAACTTCGGGGAAAGATGTTTTACTCACCCGTAGAACTTCCTCACCAGGAGTTGCGCGATTCCAAGTGAATTATGTAGGAAATCACGGGGATCAGGTGGCTGAATTGCGCAACGGAGCCAATGAATTTATTTTTAATTTTGACTCTCCAGAAGACATCGTTAAGGGTAAAAAAATTACCATCAACAATGCTTTATATGTTCGAAGTTATCAAGGGCACCAAGTATTGGTTAAAACAGCTGATAATCTGCTATACAACACAACGATGTCTAATAGTATTCCTGTTTCTGTTTTAAAACTAAAAGCCACATTAAACAATATTCAAGGCGGAAATGCTTCTGAGGTTACCTTATTTGGACCACTCTCCTTATCCGCTCAAGAACAAGCCTTGGCTTCTTTTCCGAGATGGAGTCAATCCATGTCCTACAATTTGGAATTGAGTATTCCTCCCAACACCAAAGAACTACAACAAGCAAGTGGAAGATATGAAACCTATCTTTATTTTATAATTGTTCCGAATTAATGGCTAAAAAGCTTTTTATCTTCTTTTTCTTTTTACTTGGTTCATCTTCGTTGTGGGCACAGGGGGCATCTGTTTTTTTAAAATTTACCACCACTGCTTCTCAAGCCGATGAACTAGGGCATGTTACTGCTACGCTGGAACTATCCAATTTGGGGCAATCTGCGTGGACAGGAAATCTAGGGATAGAAAGCAATGCTAAATCCATTCGCATTTCGAGTTCGCCAACAAAAGTAGTGCGATTAAATCCTGGTCAAAAGATGTTTGTGCCCGTTATTGCACAAGTAGACCAAAGTACAGCGATGGAAGGAAACTTATCCATTAAAGCTAAATTAACTGCTGATTTTGGCCCTTCTATTCCTTGGGTAGAACAGCCAGTTTTAATTCAAAAGAATCGACGTATTCTACTTTTAAATGTAGAAAACCAACTCCAATTTCAACAAGTTGGAGACAGTATCTATTTGAAAGCCTTGATTCAAAATAAAGGAAATACAACGGAGAAAGTTCATTATATTCTGACCTTACCTTCTCAACTGTACAAAGATAAAACCTTAGCCCTTGATTTTGCCCTTCAACCGCAAAATGACACCTTACTTTCCATTCAACAACGCATTAGCAAAGAGGCTTTTAAATTAGAGGATTTCGATATTAGTGCGACTTTGTTATATGAAAATGGCGATTTTATTGCTCGTACCAATTATGCTGTTAGTTCATTAAAATCAAAACGACGCTATAAAGCAGAAGACCAAAACCTTGCCTATGCAGCACAATCCAATACAGTAGAATTAAACCGTGTAATGGGAAAAAACGTGCTGGGGGCTACACAATTGATTGGTTCAGCTACCTTACAATTTACAGAGAAAACGCAACTGGGGTTAACTGCTGACTTGATTCATTGGGATAAAGAAAATAAAATGAATTTGCGCTACTTCCTTGCTGACTTTCAAACAGAAAAAGTACAAGTACAAGCGGGTAATATTTTTCAATCGGGTGAGTTCTCTCAACAAGGACGTGGGATTCAATCGAATATTAAAGTGAGTGATTCCCTCTATATTCAAGCGGGGTATTTAGATAAAACATATCTGATTACCGATCCTAATGATCGTTCTATTGGCTACAATACTTGGGTGGGATTCCAATCACAAAAGAATCGCTGGAAACAGGCACAATTGTATTACGATGTCAATCATCGCTATGATGAAAAGAAAATACTAGCGTACAATAGCTTTACTTTATGGAATAAACCAACTATTCAAGCGGATTTAAATCAAGGGACTTCTTTACTACAAGCAACAGAATCCAAACAATTGGGGCTGTTTGTCGGGTTAAATTTATATGCCAATTTCAATAAGTATCAGGTACAGCACAACAGCTTTTATAGTAGTCCATATTACGGAGGCATACGTCAAGGAGTTTCTCAAGTAGCCACGACTGTTCGACGCAATTTTGACCGACACAGTGTTGGAGTCGTTCAACATTTTATTGATTATGCGCCAAAGTACAGCTATACCAATTCCTATAATGCCAAACAACAATCCAATACGGTGGGGTTAAGCTATTCGTATCGATTCGCAACAAGTACACTTGCCGTAAGTCCACAATATGTCCATGAGAAACGCTATAACTACCACACAACGGCTATGGAAGATTTATATGCAGTTCGACTCAATACAGCCTTTACGAAAAGTAACTTCTTAAAAGGCTTAGGATATAATGCGTCTATTGATTTAGGAAATTACACAACAGAAACAGAGCTACAAGAGCGCTTACATTATCGAATCAACCTGGGATTAAACTATAAATATTTTGATTTTGGGTTGAGTTACCAATACAATTACAACAACTTAAGCGAACTTATTAATGCTTCTTATTACGACGTGCAAACGCTGAATACCTATACCAACTTGATGGTTATGGGAAACTATCGACAGCGTTTTTTCAACAATCGCTTAGGTGTTCAATTCAGTAGCTACTATACCCATACGACTACAAGTGGTGATTTTTGGCAGTTTAATACCCGTGTAGAATACAAGCTTAAGAAAGACTTTGATATTTATATCACGAATTACAATAATTATGGAGGCTATTCTTCTAGTAACCAAACCAATTATGTACAAGTGGGGTTGATTAAACAATTGATGCCTTATAAATTCTATGAGAAATCTTATAATTTAAAAGTACTCGTATATTATCAAGATGAAGATCAAACCTTAACACCGGCGAACCATCGCATCGTAACTATCAACAACAAAGCTTTTGTTACGACTGATGAAGGAACTATTGAATACAAAAAACTACCTGCGAATACCTATACGATTCAAACACAAAATGACAAGCATTGGTTTGCTCAGGTTGAAAAAATTCAATTGAATTCAGATGTGACTCATATTATTTATTTAAGACAAACGACTACCATAACAGGAAGTCTTGCTTATGAATATACAGCGAATTCATTCTCCATCAACAAGAACTTAGCAGGGCAACGTATAACAGCACAAAATACCCAAGGAGAAGTATTTACTACGTATACATCGGATGAAGGTAAATACGCCTTTTATTTGCCTAAAGGAGATTATATCTTAACTGTATATCCAGAACATCAGAATCAGGTGGATGTAGTGGAAAATGCAGTTAAAATCAGTACTGCAGTAGGTGAATCTAGAGAGGTTTCATTTACCTTGAAAGTAAAAGAGAAAGAAGTTCAGGTTAAAAAATTCAAAGCGGTTAGTTTCTAATCCTACACAAAGACTTTCCAAATGGGAAGATTTTTTGTTGTATCAGGGTCTAACATCAGCCTCACTACAGTTGATTTTGTGACTATTTATCGTTTTATCAATAGCAATCCAAGCATCGTCTGCAATGACTTTAATGGTATACGTAATCAGAATATTCCCTCTACAAGGTTCTTCTGTTCTAGCAATTAATTCTACGCCATTGCTTTCATCTGCATTGAATACATACGAACTTATCTTTATTTTATCCTTGCGTACGATCCATTCTTTTTCCATAAACGTCAAATTCAATATTTGGTTAGGCTCCACTAAAGTTGGAAAACTAAACCGATATAAATCCCTAGGATAATTAACCCTATAATATGGTTGTGATTCCTGCTGATAGTGCAAATTTAATCCCATGCCATCTCCTCGATTAACAAAAAAAGGCAAGATTCGATCTTTCCAAAGGTGCACTTGATACAAATACCCCCATTCTGTCTTTTGCTTAGGATCGGCATATTCTACTACCACAAATTCTCTTCCTTTTTTAGCATCAGACCAGGGAGTATCCTTATAATCACTGGTTTTAAAATCACCCGTCACGATTTTCTCACCAAAGGTAACAGGCGTGCTTGTGGTGACGGTATAAGGTTGTGTAAACTCCAACTTCCGTAAAACTTCATCTGCAGTATATTTGGATTTCACAAGCGTTGGACTGAGCTGAGAACAAGAAGTAAAAGCAATCCATACACAAAAAAAAAGAGGGTATATTTTTTTCATCGTTACTATTTTACATTAAAAAAAGAGACGACAATTTACAGTAAACCAAGTAGTTGTAAAAATAAATTACAGAACACATTCAAATAAAAGAAGGTGTTTATTAAACAATTCGCATAAATATTTGAATACAGTAACGAATTTACCATACTATCCTATACGAAAACAACACCTCAAGTTCTCATTTTTAACTTTCCTAAAGATTCTAAACCAAAAAGTACTGCCTCTATAGCAATAGGACAGTACTTTTTACATACTTTCAATAGTCAAATAACCTTTACCAATCAAAAGCTATAGTGGATTCAAGTCATAACCATCTTGGGTTTTTTCAATAATAACCCATGCATCATCTGCCACTACTTTAATTTTATACGTAATTAAGATATTTCCACGAAAAGGTTTCTCTGTTCTTGAGATTAATTCAACCCCTCTACTTTGGTTGGGTCTAAATTCATAAGAAGTAACCGTCACCCAATCGCTATGATCCACCCACTCACTTTCTATGTAAGATAATTCCAGTATTTCATTCGGCTCAACCAAAGAAGGATATTTGAATATCTGCAAATCTGTAGCATAATGAACACGATAATAGGGCTGTAAGTCACCATCATATCGTAAATTCAATCCCATCCCATCCCCTCGATTCACCATGAATGGCAAGGTGTGATCCTTCCAGAAGTACACTTGATATAGATATCCCCACTCTGTAGTTTGATTGGGATCCGCATATTCAACCACAATAAACTCTTTTCCCTCTGTAGCACCATACCAAGGTGTATCAACATATTCATTCTCACTTAAATCACTCGTTGCCGTTTTTTCCACAAAAGAAACTGGTGTGCTATTTGTGACCGTATAAGGTTGTGTAAATTCCAACTTCTTGATCACTTCATCCGCTAGAAATTTCGCTTTCACATGTATACTATTAGGTTGAGAAATAGAAGATAAAGACACAAATAGTGTCAAAAATAATAAATACACTTTTTTCATAGTTAATTTTGTTTCGGGTAATAGATAAAGAAATTTGAAGGATCATCTATGGAATGGCCACCTTGAATATAAAAATTTCCATCTTTTCCTTTTGTTCCAATATAGTCTATGACAATAATAGGAACGTTATACGTGTTAGCAAATAAAATATCCGAAGATGAAAAACCTGCTTTTCTAAAAGTATTATTAGGTAAATAAGTCAGTGGAGTATGTGTATGAAAGGCGGCTACAAGTATTGCACTTAGAGGAATGACATTGTTCTCATCTGAATTGAATTCAACATTACTATTTCCTAACTTTACGGTTCCACTCATACTAGATCCACCTTCGACGTGCTCTCCATATTTAACATTGCCGATATAGATTTTATCTGTAGCTTCATCGTAGAAAATATAAGCTCCTGCTTCCCTCCTTCCATTTTCCTCTGATGCTGATTGTGTAGCTTCGATAAAAATCTCTTGCAATTCAGCCATAATTAAAGGGTCATTTAAAATTTTCTGCACCTTCAAATACTGAGGGGAATTTTGATTAACCTCATCTCCATTATTCAAATTTGAGTCTCCTGACGAGCCTCCAACTTCATTAGGAAAGGTACTCATAGAAGGCAACATTTCCAACCACAAATCATTAATTCCCGTTCCTCCTCCAGCCCCTGGAGGTCCAATGATTAATTCTGGTAAAATGAAAGATTCTCCACCATCTAGGCAATTACCATACTTATCTTCATCCAAACAATCATTTGCTAATTGTTTGTTCAAATCCTTACTCTGATTTCTTCTCTGTTCTAACAGAAGATCGTCTTTAGAACAAGAAAGAAACAAAAAAACAGGAATAATAAAATAAAATTTCCGCATATATAATTAGATTAAATAAATAGTACTTAATCTAAAAACATACCAAAATCGCTATATAACTAAATAATAACCCGTAAATAAACGGAATCATTACGAAATAATCATAAGATAATTGATTTTTATATCAAATATTTCAAGAGAAAATTCAACTACAACATTAGTAGTAAAAAGTAAAAAAAAGCAGCAGTAAACATATGTTTACTGCTGCTTTTTTTAAATTATAAGTAATTACCTAAAGGTTTCTTCCTTAATCTACATTATCGTGTAAAAATGAATTGTTTGATCTCAATTTAGGATCATTATTCCCATCTACACCGAATGATATTCTAGACTTATTACTTTCATCATTTACATCTTCCAAATCAACTCCTAAGCGTTTATATGCAGGCTCTTTTTCTAAATCTGAATAATGAGCTGTTGAATTGTTGAATTTGTAATTGAAGTCTTTCATTTTTCTTCTTCGCTCTGCCGCTCTGCTTCTCAATGTAAATTCTTCAATACTCATTTCTGTCGGATTCATCTCGTCGTAATCTTCTGTAGAAGCTTCTACCTCTACTTTATTTACAACTGGAGCACCTTCTGAACGTACAGAAAATTTAAATTCCTCTGCAATTTCTTCTGTGTGATTCACTACTGGTTTAGCTAAAGATAACTCTTCTTCTTTATCCATATAGTCTTCTAAAGAAAAGCGAATGATTTCTTCTTTCTTTGCCGCAGACTGAGCTATTGCATCATTTGCATGACCTACCACTTCCGCAGCAGATACTTCCATTTCAGCTAACTCTTCATCAAAATGGTACACAATTGGTGCAGCCACTTCTTGTTTCTTAGGCGTAACAATGACAAACTCAGGGTCAATTACTTGAATATCTCTGATGTCTTTTTGTTTTGAAGCCATCGGATCCTGTTGGTTGTGCTCTTGTGTTCTTTCTTCTGCTTTTGGCGTTACAATTTCGAAGAATACATCTAAGTTAGAAGCGTCTACTGATTTTCTTTCAAACACAACCTCATCTACTTCCCCTACCGGTTGAGTAGGAGCTGTTGGCCCGCCGAAATCATCATCGTCATCTCCTTCTTCGTAGTCATCCTCTAACGTAAAAACTTTTCTTGTTTCTATTTCGTAGTTTACTTCTTCTTTTTCTACTGCAAGTTCGCTTGTTTCTGGAGTAGAAACGCGCAACGGCTGATCAGGTGTAGTAAATCCGTAAGAAGATACAGCAGCTGTTTGCGTTAAATCACGCACTACTTTTTGCTCTTCTTCTAACGTGTGAATAATCACTTTTGGTTCAGATGAATTTACGATACTTTTTTGTTGCTCGTAGTTAAATCCCGTAGCAATAATAGTAACTGAAATTGCTTCTCCTAATGATTCATCTTCACCAACCCCCATAATGATATTTGCATTATGACCTGCTTCAGTTTGGATGTGATCATTGATTTCACCAATTTCATCAATTGTAATTTCATTTGTTCCAGAAACGATTAATAACAATACGTTTTTAGCACCTGAAATTTTATTATCATTAAGCAATGGAGAATCTAACGCATCAATAATCGCATCTTTTGCTCTATTGTCTCCTGATGCAGTTCCAGATCCCATAATAGCGGTACCGCTATCAGACAATACTGTTTTCGCATCTTTCAAGTCAATATTTTGCGTATAATGGTGCGTAATAACTTCAGCGATACCACGGGCAGCAGTTGATAATACCTCATCTGCTTTGGAGAAGCCAGCCTTAAAGCCTAAGTTTCCATATACTTCACGTAATTTATTGTTGTTGATTACGATTAGAGAATCCACTTGTTTTCTCAATCGATCAACTCCTCTTAACGCTTGTTCTTGACGTACTTTCCCTTCAAATTGGAAAGGAATCGTCACGATACCAACCGTTAATATATCTCTTTCTTTTGATAGTTGTGCAATTACAGGAGCAGCACCTGTCCCTGTACCTCCACCCATACCCGCAGTGATGAACACCATCTTGGTATTGGTATCTAGCATTTTCTCAATTTCTTCTATACTCTCTAAAGCAGATTGTTGTCCAACTTCTGGGTTTGCACCCGCACCTAGTCCTTCCGTTAGGTTAACCCCTAACTGAATTTTATTAGGAACTGAACTATTCTCTAAGGCTTGTGAATCCGTGTTACAAACGATGAAATCAACGCCTTTAATTCCCTGCTTAAACATGTGATTGATCGCGTTACTACCTCCGCCACCTACACCAATTACCTTGATAACGTTTGATTGGTTCTTAGGCATATCAAACTTTATTCCTCCGAAATCTGTATTCTCCATATACGTATCGTTTTATTATTCTTGCTTTTCAATAAATTCTTTAATTTTTCTAAAAAAGTTCCCTATGAAACTACTTTCGAAGCGATCAGCTGTACTTGTACTTGGCTGTCCTTCTTTTTGTTCTTCCTTAGGTTGTGAGATCGTTTCAACACGAGGTTGAATAACGCGCTCAACAGGCTCTTTTTGCGTATTTACCACTTCTTCTTCTACAGGAGAAGGATACACGACCTTTCTTTCTTCTGGTTTTGATTCAACTTTAGTTTCAACAGCTTTTAATTCTTCTACTGAAACAGCACCTCTTTTGCGGTGTTTTTCACTTTCCATCACCAATCCAACTCCCGTTGCATATAATGGACTTGAAACTTCTAAACTTGAATCTCCAGCTAAATGCTCATTTGGATATCCAATACGGGTATCAATACCTGTAATATATTCGACTAATTGTTTAATGTGTTTGAGTTCTGAACCTCCTCCTGTTAAAACAATTCCTGCGATTAATTTTTTCTGTGGATTTTCATATCCATAACTCTTAATCTCTGAAAAAACCAATTGAATAATTTCTTCTACACGAGCATTTATAATCTTCGAAAGATTTTTTAAAGAAATTTCTTTGGGTTCTTTTCCTCGTAAACCTGGAATAGAGACAATTTCATTGTCCTTATTTTCTCCTGGCCATGCAGAACCGAATTTTACTTTTAGAATCTCTGCTTGACGCTCAATAATCGAACATCCTTCTTTGATATCTTCTGTAATTACGTTTCCTCCAAAAGGCACTACAGCAGTATGGCGGATAATCCCATCTTTAAAAATAGCTAAATCCGTTGTACCTCCACCTATATCAATCAAAGCAACTCCTGCTTCTTTCTCTTCTTGGCTCAGTACTGCCTCTGCAGATGCTAAAGGTTCTAAGGTAATCCCCGCTAGTTCAAGGCCCGCATCTTTGATACAACGTCCTGCGTTCTTAATCAAAGCTGCCTGACCAACAACTACGTGAAACGTAGCTTCTAATCGACTACCATACATTCCTACCGGTTCTTTAATTCCCGGTTCTCCATCTATTTTAAATTCTTGTGGTAAAACATGAATAATCTCTTCTCCTGGCAACATACTCAATTTCTGCACCTGATTAATCAATTGTTCAATATCTTTATCTCCAATTACCTCATCAGGATTTGGACGACTAATATAATCACTGTGTTGAATACTTCTGATGTGTTGACCAGCAATACCCACTACAACATTTTTAATCTTATAACCTGCTTGAGTTTCTGCATCAGCCACCGCATGTTGAATCGATTGAATGGTTTGTGTAATATTATTCACCACTCCTCTTTTCACACCCAAACTCTTTGCTTTTCCTAAACCTAAGATTTCGAGCTTCCCGTATTCATTTTTTTTACCAATCATTGCAACAATCTTCGTTGTCCCAATGTCTAAACCAACAGCTATATTTTCTTTTTCCATACTCAATTTTTATTTTGAACACACCACTTGTTGGGTAAATTTCAGATTGATCTTTTTATAACTATCTATATCTATATTCTCATTCATTGCATACTGCATAAAAGCTTTGTAATTCATAAGTTTTCGTTCCATTTCATTGAAACTTCCAAACAAAATTTGGAACTTATTTACTCGACTTTTCAAATAAATCACTTCATCAGGTTGAATACTAATTCCTGTGATTTCTTGTTTTAAAAATTCATCGCCATTAATCACGTCCAACATGCGTTTTAATTCGCCTTGCGCTTCATTCTTAATGTTTCCTTCAACTAGAACTACGCGTTCCGCATAATTATCAGATAAAGGCATGCGACTTCCGTTTTCATCCAAATAGTACGATTCTACTTCTCCCACCACACGTCCAATCGCTTTTTTTTGATTGACTTCAACTTTTAAAACCCCATCAATGGTTACATATACCTCCGCTTCTTTAATCAGTTTATTTTGTAATACCCCTTTTTCTAACGTATTTAAATCGACTGTTGTTCGATCTTGAGCTATAATGTTACCGCTTTTATTCGTTACAATATCTTTTACATCACTAGAAGTTACAAAATGTGTTTCTTCTCCTTTAAAAATAATATCTACTCCTTTTAAATTACGGTGTGTGCTTCGGTCATTGCTAAAAGAATATAAAAACAATAAGACTCCTAGCATCATCAAAATGCGCAAATCTGACCATTTTATTTTCTTCAACAATTTTTTCATTTTTTTTTATTTTCTTTCTAAAGCTATTTTTATGTCTTGCACCATTTCTCCAATATCACCTGCTCCAATCGTCAGAATGATCTCAGCATCTGATGCTTTTAAATGTGTAATTAATTCCTCTTTAGCCACTAATTGCTTTTCTTTTGACGTTAATTGCGCTAACAATTTTGCTGAGGTAACTCCCTCAATTGGCAATTCGCGTGCAGGATAAATATCCAACAATATCACATTGTCAAATGTAGATAAAGCGGCTGCAAATTCATCCATAAAATCTCTTGTTCTACTGTACAAGTGTGGTTGAAACACAGCTACAATCTTTTTATCTCCGTGCATTTCGTGAACGGCCTGACTTGCGGCTTTGATTTCTGTTGGATGATGGGCATAGTCATCGATGTAAATTAAATCTTCTCGTCTAATTTTATACGAGAATCTTCGGCGTACACCGCGGAAGCTTTTCAACCCTTCGACCAACTTTTGTGTATCTACTCCATAGTCACTTGCCATTGCAAAAGCCATTAGTGCATTGGATAAATTGTGTCTTCCTGGTAAACCAAAAGAAACATCGTGAATCGTTTCCTTCGGTGTTACGATATCAAACACATACCATCCGTCTACTACTTTTATATCTTTCGCTTGATAGCTACAATCCAATCCAAATCCGACTTGGATTCCAGCTAAGTCTACCACTTCTGTAACAAATAATTTATTTGCTTCTGGTAAACGTTGAGCAAAATCTTTAAAAGCAACCAACATTTCTTCTGCCGTTCCAAATATATCCAAATGATCCGCTTCTGTTGAAGTGATACAGGCTACATTAGGGAACAAACGCAAAAAAGAACGATCAAACTCATCTGCCTCTACTACTGTAATTGTTTTACCGCTTCCGATTAAATTGGTTTGGTAGTTTTCGACTACTCCCCCTACAAATGCGGTAACATCTAATCCTGCTTGAAATAACAAATGTCCTAAGATACTTGTCGTCGTCGTTTTACCATGTGTACCAGCTACTGCAAAACAGTAGGTATCTTTGGTAATAATTCCCAATACTTCTGAACGTTTCTTGATTTCAAATTGATTTGATTTGAAATAATTCCATTCGGAATGTTCTTGTGGAACTGCAGGCGTAACTACAACTAACGTTGATGCTACTTCTTTATAATTTGCGCGAATTAAGTCTACATTATCTTCATAGTGAATCTCAATTCCTGCGGCTTCTAATTCTTGTGTTAATTGCGTAGATACTTTATCGTATCCTGCAACTTCTTTTCCAATGAATTTAAAATAACGAGCTAAAGCACTCATACCGATGCCTCCTATTCCTATAAAATATACGCTCTTAATGCTATTCATATCCATTTCTTACTTCTTCATTAATTCTACGATCTGATCTACTATATCTTTTGTTGCTTGGGGTAAAGCTAATTTTCTAAAATTTTGTCCCAGCTTCATTTGTTTTTCTTTATTGTTGAACAAGTCTTTGAACGTTGTGACAAACGTATCAGCTAACTCGCTTTCTTTAATCAAAAGTGCGGCATCTTGTTCGACGATGCTTCTCGCATTTTTGGTTTGATGATCTTCTGCTACATTAGGTGATGGAATAAAAATCACTGCTTTTCCAACCAATGCAAGCTCCGATACCGATGAAGCCCCTGCACGAGAAATAATGCTATCTGCGGCTGCATACGCTAAATCCATGCGATCCAAAAACGCGCGAACTTTTACTTCTGCAGATTCATACTGCTTATACTCCTCATAGTAGAACTTCCCACATTGCCAAATCAACTGTATGCCCATTTCTTTAAATAATGGCAGTTGTTCTTCGATCAATTGATTAATTCTACGTGCACCTAAACTTCCTCCCAAAACCAACAGCGTATTTTTTGATTGATCCAATCCAAAATAGGCCGTAGCTTCTTCTCTTTTTGATGCTACATCAAGTAATCCTTGACGAACAGGATTACCTGTTTTTATTATTTTGTGCTTTGGGAAAAATTGTTCCAATCCATCGTACGCCACACATATTTTATCCACTTCTTTACCTAGGAGCTTATTCGTAATACCTGGAAACGAATTTTGTTCTTGTACCAGTGTTGGGATTCCTTTTCCAGCAGCTACTTTCACCACAGCTCCGCTAGCAAATCCTCCAGTTCCAATAACAACATCCGGTTGAAATTGCTTGACAATCTTTCTTGATTTCTTTAAGCTACTTAATAACTTAAAAGGAAACATCAAATTGTCTAGTGTCAATTTGCGTTGAATACCAGAAATCCACAATCCTTCGATAGGATATCCTGCTTCAGGCACACGTTGCATTTCCATTTTTCCTTCTGCCCCTACAAAAAGAATATCGGCTTCAGGAAATCTCACTTTCAATTCATCGGCAATTGCCAATGCAGGAAAGATATGCCCTCCTGTTCCTCCTCCACTTACAATAAACTTTGGTTTACGTTCCATTTGCTTTTATTCTTCTATACTATTTTTTTCTAATCGTTCGATATGTAAATCATGTAGCATTTCTTGTTCCAATGCTTCCTCTTCTTTTTTCTTTTGTTCTTCGGCTTGTATTTCTGCTTCTTTCTTGGTTACACTCAAGATTACGGCAATAGCAAAACACGTCATCCAAATAGCGGTTCCTCCACTACTGACTAGCGGTAAAGCTTGTCCTGTTGTAGGTAAAAGCGAAACGGCTACGCCCATATTAATTAATGCCTGAAAGATGAGATAGAATCCCAATCCGGCGACTAATAATTTTCCAAAGAGCGTGGGTGCTTTATGTACCGCAATTAAAAAGCGATAAAACAGCAAAAGGTAAATTCCTAAGATGGTTAATCCACCGAATAATCCCCATTCTTCGACAATGATGGCATAGATAAAATCCGAAGATGACTGAGGTAAAAAGTTTTTCAAAACACTTTTACCAGGTCCTACCCCAAATAAACCACCATTAGCAATTGCCATCTTTGCATTTTCTACTTGATACAAATCGCGTGTTCCATCATCCGGTCCGGTAAAGCGGTCAATACGACTAATCCAAGTATCCACACGATTGGGAAATGCCCCTGGAAAAGCTTTAGCCACTAACACAAACATCAGCATCCCACAAGCGCCAATTCCGATGATGGACAGCAAGTATTTAAAAGGATATTTTCCAATAAATACCAAAACACAGACCATACAAAAGATCAAAGCGGCTGTAGAGAAGTTGGCTGGTAAAATCAATCCTATAATGACTAATACGGGAACCCATAATTGCCAAAAAGATGTTTTAAAAGACACGACTTCATCTTTAATGCCGGTGAGGTATTGCGCCACATACATCAGCAAGATAATAGCTGCTGTAGAAGAAGGTTGAAACTGCCCTAATAAGGGAATCTTCAGCCATCTACTTGCATTGGCTCCTCCAATTGTATTTCCTTTCAACAAGGTGTACAACAAGATCAATGCAATAATGGGCATACCGATAATGGCGATTTTCCGAAAGAGCGCATAGTCTCTTTTGTGAAAATACCACATGATGCAAATTCCAATAAATAAATGAACGAAATGTCGAAACAAGTAATCAGTCGTTGCCTTTCCCGTTCCGATGGTATAAACTAGATTCGTACTTGCACTATAAACTGGTAAAAAAGAAAGCATGGCCAATAAAATTGCTAATGCCCATATAATCTTATCTCCGTGTAATAATGAAAGTAATTTTTTCATCATCTACCTCTAATTTATCTATTGTTATAATTTCATTACTTCCTCCTTGAACTGTCTTCCTCTATCTTCATAGCTGGTAAACAAATCGAAACTTGCACAAGCTGGTGATAGTAAAACAGTATCTCCACCTTCAGCTAAAGCTTTTGCCTGAACAACTGCATCATGCATGGATTGTACTTCTACTAGATCATCTACAACCTTTTCATATGCCGCTTTTATTTTTTGGTTATCAATACCCAAACAAACAATTGCTTTTACCTTTTCACGTACTAAAGGCATCAACTCATCGTAGTCATTTCCTTTGTCTACGCCCCCAACAATCCAAACCGTTGGTGTTTTCATACTTTCTAAAGCAAAGAAAGTAGCGTTTACATTGGTTGCTTTCGAATCGTTAATATATTGGACGTTTTCTACTTTCAGTACTTTCTCTAAACGATGTTCAACTCCTTGAAAATCTGACAAACTTTCACGTATTACATTTTTTCGAATTCGCTTTAACTGTGCTATTGTTGTTGCTGCCATAACATTTTTTAAGTTGTGCATCCCTTCGAGAGCCACTTCCTTAATAGGTAATACAAATTTTTCATCACTCATATTCACTATAATTTTATCGTCTTCCACATAAGCTCCTTCTTCTAGTTTATGTTTAATAGAAAAAGGTAATTTATGTGCTTTTACCTCATGTTCGCTCAACCATTTCTGAATCTCCACATCGTCATAATCATAAATCAGGTAATCCTCTTCGGTCTGATTCATCGTAATTCGAAACTTTGAAGCGATATAATTCTCATATTTATAGTCGTATCGATCTAAATGATCGGGACTAATATTAGTGATTACTGCAATATGGGGTCTGTAGGTTTCGATACCATCTAATTGAAAACTACTTAACTCCAAAACATAACATTTTGCAGGATCCACCTTCACTTGCTCCGCATAACTTTGACCAATATTTCCACCTAAGCCGACGTTTAATCCACCGCGGTGTAAAACATGATACGTTAACATCGTAGTTGTCGTCTTTCCATTACTTCCTGTAATAGCAACCGACAACGCATCATTAAAAGGATAAGCAAACTCTATTTCAGAAATTACTTTAATTCCTTCTGCTACAATTTTTTTTACGATTGGCGCTTTATCTGGAATTCCAGGGCTTTTTACAACCACATCTGCATTTAATATCTTCGCTTCTGTATGTTGTTGTTCTTCCCAATCGATATGATGATGTATAAGAACTTCTTTATATTTTTCTTGGATGATTCCATAATCTGAAACGAAAGCGTCATATCCTTTTTCAATAGCCAATAAAGCTGTTCCAACGCCACTTTCTCCTCCTCCTAAAATAACCACTCTCATGTCTTATCTCAGTTTTAATGAAATCACACAGAATACACCTAAAAGAATCGCGATAATCCAAAAACGGGTAACGATTTTACTTTCGTGGTATCCTTTCTTTTGGAAATGGTGATGTAGGGGTGACATTAAAAATATTCGCCTTCCTTCACCATATTTCTTTTTCGTGTATTTAAAATAACTCACTTGCAATACTACCGATAGTGTTTCTGCAAAAAACACAGCGCATAACACTGGAATCAATAACTCCTTGCGTACGGCTATCGCTAATACTGCGATAATTCCTCCGATGGTTAAACTTCCTGTATCGCCCATAAATACTTGAGCGGGGAATGTATTATACCACAAGAATCCAATCAATGCTCCAATAAACGCGGAGACAAAGACGGTCATTTCCCCTGAATTGGGGATATACATGATATCGAGGTAATTTGCAAAAATTACGTTCCCCGATATAAAGGCAAAAATACCCAACACAAAAGTGGATATTGCAGAGGTACCAGCGGCTAAGCCGTCAATTCCATCTGTTAAATTCGCCCCATTAGACACCGCTGTTACAATAAAAATAACGATGGGAATAAAAATCAACCAAGCATAATCCTGCGCGTCCTCTCCCATCCAACTGATTAACATACTGTAATCAAACTCGTTATTCTTAAAGAAAGGAATTGTTGTTGCTGTAGATTTCACATCGTATTGACTTATCGCCACTTCACTTAGCATGTGTTTCGATGGTACTTCTCGAACGGTAACCGCTGGGCTAAAATATAAAACTGCTCCAACAATAAGTCCTAAACCAACTTGGCCCACCACTTTAAATCGTCCTTTTAGCCCTTCTTTATCTTTCTTAAATACTTTAATATAATCATCTAAGAACCCAATAGCTCCCATCCAAATGGTTGTTAAAATAAGTAACAACACATAGATATTATCTAATTTCGCAAACAATAATACAGGGATTAAAGTTGCAATAATGATGATAACACCACCCATTGTTGGGGTTCCTGATTTTTCTTTTTGTCCTTCTAAACCTAGTTCTCTAACTGTTTCTCCAATTTGCATTTTTCTCAAACGCGAGATAATTCGCTTTCCGTAAATAATGGAGATCAACAAAGAGAAGATCATCGCCATACCTGAACGAAACGTAATATACTGGAACACGCCTGCTCCAGGTATCTTGAAAAAACTTTCTAAGTATTGAAATACGTAATACAACATAACTATTCTTCCTTTTCTATAGTTCTAAAAACTCCTTTACTATTTCTAAGTCACTAAAATGACTTCTTACTCCTTTTATCTCTTGATACGTTTCGTGCCCTTTCCCTGCAATCAATATAATATCACCCGCAGTGGCTTGTTGACAAGCTAGTTTAATCGCTTGTTTTCTGTCTTCAACCACAACCGTTTTCATTTTGTTTTGTGGTTCAACTCCTGCTTCAATATCTTCCAATATCGCTGCAGGCTCCTCGAATCGAGGGTTATCTGAAGTAAAGATTACTCTATTACTCAAATCAGATGCTATTTTACCCATTTCTGGGCGTTTTGTTTTATCTCTATTCCCACCACATCCAACAACCGTAATCAGTTGCTCATTGTTGGTGCGAATGCTATTAATTGTTGCAATAACATTAGCTAAAGCATCCGGAGTATGCGCATAATCAACAATTGCTGTCACCTGCTTAGATGAAACAATGTATTGAAAACGACCTTCCACACTTGCTAACTTACTCAAGTGTACCAATGCTTCTTCTTGTGGCACGCCTAATTCTACTGTTGCACCTAATACCGCCAATAAATTAGAGGCATTGAATGCACCGATTAGCTGTACCCACAATTCTTGCTGGTTGATTTTCATCAACATCCCAGAAAATTGACTTTCTAGAATTTGCCCTTTGTAATCCGCCATGTTTTTCAACGCATACGTACAAACCTTTGCTTTGGTATTTTGTACCATTATAGGGCCGTTTTTATCATCTAGGTTAGTCAAAGCAAAACTTGTTTTCCCTAACTGATCAAAGAACATTTTTTTTGCATCGCGATAAGCGGCAAATGTTTTGTGGTAATCCAAATGGTCATGCGTCAAATTCGTAAAAATTCCTCCTTCAAAATGAAGTCCGAATGTACGATGTTGAACCACACCATGTGAGCTCACTTCCATAAAGCAGAATTCACATCCTTCTTCTGCCATTTGATTCAAATACGCATTAATAGTAATTGAATCAGGCGTTGTATGAGAAGTTTCGTAAAGCGCTGCTCCTATGCGGATATTTACTGTTGATAGTAATCCTACTTTATATCCTAAACTGGTGAACATATTATACAACAATGTTGCGATTGTTGTTTTTCCGTTCGTTCCCGTTACACCAACTAATTTTAATTTATGTGAAGGATTGTCATAGAAATTAGCTGCGATAAGCGCTAAAGCTCTGTTGCTGTCTTCTACAACAACATAGACTACACCTTCTACCAAATCACTTGGCAAAACTTGACATACAATAGCCGTTGCTCCTTGCTCAATTGCTTGCTTGATATAGGCATGCCCATCCACTACTTCACCTACTATGGCAATAAACAAAGTGTTTGACTTCACTTGACGTGAGTCAAAAGTCAAATGGTCTATTGTTGCATCTGTCGATCCAACAATAGACTGTATCTCTACTTTGTATAATATGTCTTTTATCTTTTTCACGATAGTTCTAAAACTACTTTTTGATTCTTATCTATTTTTTGTCCTGCTAGTATTGATTGCGTTTTGACTTTTCCTACCCCTTTGACTTGAACTTTTAATCCTAAGTTCTCCAATAAAGGCAAGGCATCCATGACTTGCATTCCTCTTACATCTGGCATCATTGCCTCTCCAAATTGATTTTGTACCAAGAAAGATTGATAACTTTCTACAATACTTGTTGGCACCTCATTGGAGTCTCTCATTTCTTTCGTTGTAGGAACATCTGTATATATTTTCTGCGCAATTCGCTTGAATACAGGTCCTGCTACATCCGCTCCATAATAACTCTTAGATCGATCGGGTTTATGAATCACGACGATACACGAATATTTTGGGTTATCAGCTGGAAAATATCCAGCAAAAGAAGAAGAATAGTACATGTCTGAACCATATCCTTTTCCTTTTCCATAATTCACCTGTGCGGTTCCTGTTTTACCAGCCATAGAAAAGTTTGGTGAGTACAGTTTTCTACCTGTTCCTTTTTTCACTGTATTTTCTAAAATTGCTCTCGCTTGATGAATAACATCTGGTGAGGCAATTTGCGGATTCAACACAACCTTATCAAATTTTTGTATCGTTTGATCAAATTCTTTGATTTCAGACACGAAATAAGGTTTGACCATTTCACCATCATTAGCTACTGCATTATATAAGGTCAAGGTTTGCAAAGGCGTTACTGATAAACCATATCCAAAAGCCATCCAAGGCAAGGCTAATCCGCTCCATCCTTTTTTTCCTGGCTTAGGTACATAAGGAATTGCTTCTCCTTTTATCTTTAATCCCAAGGGCTTATCCATCCACAAAGAGCTCAAATAATCCGTAAAAACTTTCGGGTCATTTTTAAATGCTTCATCTACTGCCTGTGTAATTACAGTATTCGAAGACAATTCAATTCCCCTTGCTAAGGAAACTTTACCATATCCTCCATGTTTGGAATCGCGTACTCTTGCATTATAAAAGCGAACCACTCCCTCATTTGTATCATAAATACGAGCCGTATCTATTTGCTTTTTCTCTAACAATGCTAAAAGTGAGGCTAATTTAAACGTCGAACCAGGCTCGTGTTTTTCTCCCACTGCATAGTTCACCGTTTCATAGTACCCTCCCGTTTTCTCATCTCGTCCAAGATTCGAAATTGCACGAATAGCGCCCGTTTTCGTTTCCATTACAATCACACAACCGTGATCTGCGCTGTACTTCTCTAACGACTGCAACAAAGCGTGATGTGCAATATCTTGAATGTACACGTCAATGGTTGAGATGATATCCTTTCCATCAATCGGTTCAATTTCATTCTCATCATTAATTGGTTTCCACTGATTCTTCGCTAAACTTTGCATTTTACGCTTTCCGTCATATCCACTCAGATAATTTGTAAAAGCGCCTTCAATTCCAACCCTTCCGAATGTCCCATCTTCATTCTTGCGTTCATACCCAATGGTACGTTTTGCAATTCTTCCAATTGGATGCTGGCGAACCGTTTTTTGAGAAGAAATAAAACCTCCACCATTTCCTCCTCGTTTAAAAAGAGGGAAATTTTTGATTCGCACATATTCAACATAGCTCAAATTTCGAGCGATAAGAATATATCGGCTTTTAGATGCTCTACCTTTTCGCAACATATTTTCATAATATGCGCTTGGTTTGCGAAACATCACAGCTAGCGAATCCGCTAATGGTTTTACTTCTTTTTCAAAGTTTTCTTGTTTGGGTGCAACCCCGTCAAAACGTATTTCAAAGACCGGCACTGATGTGGCTAATAAGCTTCCATCAGCAGAATAAACATTTCCTCTATTGGCTTCTATTATTTCCTCTTTCACTCGGTTTTCACTTCGCGCTTTTTGACGAAGCTCACTCCCTTCTACTCCTTGAATTAATAGCATCCTATAAATTACCCCTCCTGCTAGTAGCAATACTATCGCAGTGACGACATAAATATTGACATAAATATTTTTGTTACCTAGGGCCATAGTTTATTCCAAAATGTTTTATTGTCTACCTCCCTCAACACCTTAATTTTTTGCGGTGGTGTTTCAGAAGGATATATTCCTTCTTCTTCTAATTTTCGAGTAATTGTCGATTCCATTTTCAGTTCCATAAGTTCTGATCGCGTTGCGACAAACTCAGCACGGAGCATTTTCACTTCGTGGGTTAATTTTCCAATTTTAAACACTTTCGATTCGTATCGTTGGGTGTTTCCAATCAGTATCATTCCTAACACAATCACATATATAATAAAGGCCCACGTCTTCGCGGAATTCTCGTTCACGAGAATTTTAGCTTTTATTACATCTACTGGACTTGCTATTGTTTTTTTCATTTTTTCTCGGCAATTCTCAACTTCGCTGATCGAGCTCTGTTATTTACTGCTATTTCTTCCTCTGTCGGAACAATGAGTTTTCCTAATTGTTTCAACGGAACTTCAAATCTTCCAAACATGTCGCGTTCTGGTTCCCCTTCAAACATTCCATTCTTCATGAAGCGCTTTACTAAGCGATCTTCTAATGAATGATATGAAATCACACTCAACCTTCCTTCTGGCTTCAGCACCTCAACACTTTGTTCTAACAATTCTTTTAGTACTTCAATCTCTTGATTTACTTCAATTCGAATAGCTTGATACACTTGCGCTAAAATCTTAGCTGTCTTGTGTGCAGGTAGAAATCGAGCCAATACTTGTTTCAGTTGATCCGTATCTTTTATCTCTCCATTTGCTCGTGCATTAACAATGGTATGCGCCATTGCACCCGCATTGTTCAACTCTCCATATACGCTCAACACATATCGCAAATCTTTCTCGTCATAATCATTGACTACATGATACGCTGATAATTCACCTTTTTGATTCATGCGCATATCGAGGTCCCCTGCAAAACGAGTAGAAAAACCGCGTTCTGCAACATCAAACTGATGAGACGAAACACCTAAATCACCTAAGATTCCATCTACTTCGCGTACACCATAAAATCTCAAATAGCGTTTCAAGTGTCTAAAGTTTTGATTAATCAAGACGAATCGAGGATCATCAATTGCATTTTTCACTGCATCATCATCCTGATCAAATGCGAATAATTTCCCATTTTCACCCAAGCGGCTCAAAATTTCTCTTGAATGTCCGCCACCACCAAATGTCACATCCACATAAACGCCATCGGGACGGATATTTAATCCATCCACTGTTTCGGTTAACAAAACAGGTCTATGATATGCGTATAAATCTTTACTCATCAAAACTAATATTACTCATTACTTCTTGCGCCAACGCTCCAAAATCAAAATCCTCTGGTTCTAAAGTAGCTTCATACAGGTCTTTATCCCATATTTCGACGATATTCACTTTGGATGCCATTACGATTTCTTTCGTAATACTTCCAAACTGCAACAGATCCTTTGCAATTAGCAAACGACCTGCATCATCAATATCTACAAGTTTAACTCCCGCCATAAAAGCGCGAATAAACGTATCTACTTTTTTATCAAAAGGATTCAGTTTGTTGATCTTCAACATCATCTTCTCCCATTCAGCCATTGGCCACAATTCCAAACACGTCTCAAACACCGATCTTTTCAGTACAAAACCATCGGCCATAGCAGGCAACTGCTTCTTCAAAGAAGCAGGCACCAATACCCTACCTTTGGTATCGACTTTACACTCGTATGTACCAATAATCGACGTCAAAATTTGTTTATATATATATACTTAGCAAATGTAATTATTTTTTTACCACTTTTACCCACTTTTACCCACTTTGTTAATAAGTTTTCTAAAAATCGCGTATTTACTGACTTCAATAGCCGAATTAATTGCTTATACTTAGCCGTTTTTACATCAAACTCCTTGATTTGAACATACTTATCCCTATACTATTCGGCGTTTTTCATCTCGCAACCTGTCATTATTTTTTTACCATTGTTTTAACTCAAAATCTCTTTTTAAGACAATCATTATCGAATTTATCTACCAAAAACGCCGAAACTATTTTTTGCAAAAAACGACGTTTTTTCACCTCTAATTCTTTGCATTTTATATGTTCCTTTTTCGAGCAACAGCCCCTATTTTAATCTCTTTTTTAGTCGAAAAAAGTTGTTTTAATGCAAATTTTGAGAATCTCGTTTATTTTCAAGAGGATTTTGTCTTTTTGAGGTCCAATCCCTCTTCTTCACAAAAGAAACAAAGCAAAAACGAAAGAACTTTTCAACCCAGGACTAAGGGATAAACCAACAACTAACCTACTGATACCATGCGCCTTTCTAGCACATAAACGCATCATCTTCCCTAAAGAACTACAGCTATCCTCTTTTCTTTTTCACCTCCTCCTGTATTTTATCCTTTTATTACAATATTTGTCTCTATTAAAAATGTATATTTGTAAGAATTTAAAAATCGCAAGTAAGAGCTAATGGAGCGAACTTTAAAAGAAGACGGTAAATTCCGATATGTGGAAGTTGGTGAAGGAACACCAATTATCATCTTACATGGATTAATGGGAGGACTTAGTAATTTCGATGGAGTTGCAAATTTCTTTCCTCAAAAAGGCTATAAAGTTATTATTCCTGAACTGCCTTTATATACCAATAGCATTTTAAAAACGAATGTCAAAGCCTTTGCTAAGTTTGTCAAAGACTTTATTGAGCGCATTGGTTATAAAGATGTTATTTTATTGGGTAACTCGCTTGGAGGTCATATTGCGTTGTATTTTGCTAAAATGTATCCTCAATATCTAAAAGCTATGGTGCTGACAGGAAGTTCAGGGCTATACGAGAGTGCTATGGGTGATAGTTATCCAAAGCGCGGGGATTATGAGTATATACGAAAAAAAGCAGAAGATGTGTTTTATGATCCAGCTGTAGCAACAAAAGAAATCGTAGATGATGTTTTTGCTACTGTAAATGATCGCATGAAGTTGATTAAAACGTTGACGATTGCCAAAAGTGCAATTCGACACAATATGTCTAAGGACTTACCAAAAATAAATGTTCCTACTTGTTTAATTTGGGGAAAAAACGATAAAGTAACTCCACCGGAAGTTGCTGTAGAATTTAACGAATTGCTACCTGATTCAAACCTATATTGGATTGATAAGTGTGGACATGCCGCTATGATGGAACACCCAGACGAATTCAATGAACTATTGAATAAGTGGTTCAACGAACGCAACATATAAAACAATGAAAATAAACACCGCAGCATTTGTAATGAGTAACTCTGAAGTAAGTAAGTGCCCGAATGAGCCTTTACCAGAGTATGCATTTATAGGAAGATCCAATGTTGGAAAGTCTTCTTTAATCAACATGCTTACCAATTCAAAATCTTTAGCGAAGACTTCTTCAAGACCTGGAAAGACTCAATTGATTAACCACTTTAAGATTAATTCAAATTGGTTTTTAGTCGATTTACCAGGCTATGGATATGCTAAAGTATCGAAGAAAACAAAAGGTGTTTTTCAGAAATTCATCACAGAGTATTTTGAAAAACGCAGACAATTAGTTTCTGCTTTTGTTTTGATTGACATCAGACATGAAGCACAAAAGATTGATTTAGAGTTCATGGAGTATTTAGGAGAATCTGGTATTCCCTTTGCTATCATTTTTACCAAAGCCGATAAGGTAGGAAAAACGAAAGTACCTCAATTAGTTGCCGATTATAAAAAGCAACTGTTAAGTGGTATTTGGGAAGAAATGCCTCCTTATTTTATCACTTCTTCCGAAGACAAAACAGGACGCGATGAAGTATTGAACTATATTGATACAATCAATCAAGATATCTTCAAGAATCCATTACCGATATAAAAAACAAAAAACTGCCTTGGCAGTTTTTTTTGTATCTAAATATAATAGTCATTCACGGTAATGATTCCTGCTCGAATAGCGTATCGTGTAGCATCATGCACACTATTCACTTCCAATTTTTTAAAAATATTCTTTCGGTGGGTGATTACGGTATGGATGCTAATATTGCGATCTGCTGCAATTTCTTTCGTCATTTTACCTGTCGCAATTTCTTTCAAAATTTCTCGTTCTGCATTAGTCAAAATTTGATCCACTTTAAAAGCTGTCGTTTTATACGAATTAAAGACTTCCTGTACACAAGCGGCAATATAATTTTCTCTACGCCATACTGTCGTTAACCCTTTTTTGATTTCCTGTAATGAATCTTTTTGTTGCAATAAATTAAAACCATTAACAGATTTCATATGCAACATTTTCTTTAACCATATCTCAGGTAGCTCTTCTAACCACATTACCCATATACTGCGTTCATACGTATTTTTCAACTCGTAAATCACATCTACTTGTTGTAGTAATTGATAGGTTGTTGGATTAAAAAACACATAGCCTGAACTATTCTTTTTCAAGAACATACGAATATCTTGCACGGTTTGTAAATCATACCAAACGATTTCTTCTTGCGCAACCTGCTCTGCTATCGTTTTTATTCCCAAACGAACCAATTCTTTCTCTTCTAAAATAGCAATATGCACCATATTTTACCTTTGTTGTACAAAATTAGTGAAATAATATTAGGAATAAACAGCAAAAGGCTGCCTAAATAGACAGCCTTTTCCACCATTACTGATTGAATAAAATAAACAACTAATGAACCACTCACTATTATAGGTTCGGATTCTCTCTCTCTTCTACTGCTGGTATTTGGTATAAATAATACGGGCTATTTGCCACAAACGGACTTTGATCTGGGAAATTCAGCGCATAATGCCCATTAGCGGTCATTAATTTTGTTATTGTTTCCTCATTGCCATTTGCATCGCGTACCACATACGTATACTCCACCTTACTTTGTTCATATTTTTTTCGAACTACTGCTTTTTGATTTCTTACAATATCAACCAAGCTAAATCCTTCTCCGAATAATTCTTTTCTTCTTTCAAGCCAAATTGCTTCTAGTAAATCATTTCCAGATAAGTTTGTTGCCAAAGCAGCATTTCTAGCCTGTTTAACTGCATTTAATTTATTTATTGCATCTCCATCATTTAAGCGTGCTTTTGCTTCCGCATTGATTAAATAAATCTCTGATGTACGCATCAATACAATATCCGCAATTTGACCTGCTTTAAATTTAAATTTACCATAACGCATCCAAACTACAGAAGCTTTCGCTAGATCAGCACCTGGATCTGGCGCCCAATTAATCATTGATTTTCTATAATCACCATCTTCAAATAAATCTTTAAAGTACGGATCAGCATTAAAGCTGTAGTAATAGCTATCTTTTGATGTAACATCTAAAAAATGGAATTGGTACGACGCATCACTTTGATCTGGTGTTTGTGGATGTCCCCAAATCCACTCGCGGTTATTGACATCATTAAATCCCGATTTATACTCTATTTCATTCATCAAATAATCATTCTTCACTAATAAGCGATCCGAATATTCTTTCGCCTTTTCCCAATTTCTAGCGTATAAATTTGCTCGAGCCAATAAACCTAAAACTACATTGTTATCGAATTGAAACTTTTGTGCACGAACATATCCTTCAGGAATTAATACCAAGGCTTCTTCCAAATCTTTAAGCGCTTGGTTATACACTTCCGTTACGGTTGCTCTTTTTCCAGGCTGTGATTTAGCTGTAGTTGGTTCTAAGTAAATCGGCGCGGTTAAAGCATTTGGATTATGGTCAATCGCAAAAGCATAAGATGATGCTAAATGCAAGTACATAAATCCTCTCAAAGCATATGCTTGACCTTTCACTCTTCTTCTCTCTCCTCCATCACCTTGTGCCTCATCAATATTAGCCAAGATATTATTCATGTTGTTGATAGTCTTATAGGCCAGACTCCAACTCAATGAATTTGTCCCCCCTTTTCCATACAAGGCATTGAATTGATAATGTGATCCAAAACCATATTTATTGGTTTGCAATACAACATCATTCCCCATTGCATCGCTGGCACGTAAAAAGGACCCAAATCCAGGGTTCGCATACGAATTGAATGTTTCCATCAATTGCCCCCAACTTCCATTTAAAACCTTTTCGCTACCCGAAACCGTTTTAAATACTTCTTTTTTCTCCATGGCATCTGTTGGCGAAGTTTCTAATTCACAAGAAACCAATCCCAAAGAAAGTAGTAAGAATAAAACTTTTGTATAATTGATATAATTTTTCATGTGCTTAAAGTTTTAAATTTAATCCTACTGAAATGGTTTTCATTGCAGGATAACGATAGTATGTTGTACCATCAAAATTTTGTTCAGGATCTAATCCTTGTTGTTTGGTCCATGTAAATAAATTCTCTGCTTGTAAATATAACGAAGCTTGTCCGATATTTACCTTATCTAACCACTCTTGTGGGAAATTATACGCAAGAGAAAGTGTTTTCAATTTCAAGAATGAACGATCTACTAAGAAACGATCAGAAGAGTATGTCCATCTTCCTGAATCCGCAGTAGTCAATCGACCTACATTTGCATATGGATTCTCAGGTGTCCAACGATCTAACATATCCACACTCCAAGTTCCTCCACCTGGATCATTACTCATTAAACCTGCTTTATCGCCATTGTAAATTTTACCACCAATATTATAAGAGAAGTTCGCTACGATTTGCCAATTTTTATAACTTAAGTCTGTATTGAATCCTCCCGAAAACTTCGGTAGTGAATTTCCACTTTTCACTTTGTCTGTATCTTTTAAACTACTGTAATTGTCCGTGATATAGCGATTTCCTTGATCATCTGTACCATACCATCTTGGTTTCCCTGTTTGTGGGTCTGGTCCTGCCCATTCTTGCAAATAGAAATCATATAGCGAACCTCCTTTAGCCCATCTTTTTGTTCCCGAAAACATTTCATCTGATGGAAGAGAAACAATTTTATTTTTATAGGTTGTGATGTTCATCCCTAATTTCCATTTCCAATCAGCAGTTCGGATTGGATATCCTTCTAATGAAAGCTCTAATCCGTAGTTTTTCATTTTCCCAACGTTTTCTAAGATGGAAGTAAATCCTAAAGACGGAGCAATCGATTTACTAAACAACAAATCTTTAGAAGAACGCTCAAAATACTCTACTGTACCACTTAATCGGTTATCCAATACAGCAAAATCAAACCCGATATTCATGTTCATGTTCGACTCCCAGCTCAATTCTGGTGTTTCTAAACGAGACGCTACTAATCCAGGATTTCCTAAGTTGTTGTAGATATCGTATAACTCTTGGTAAGCATAATATCCTACCTTATCATTTCCTTGTGCACCATAACTAGCACGGAACACTAATTCATTCAACCACGTATCGCGATAGCTCTGCATAAAGTCTTCATCAATAATTCTCCATGAAGCTCCTACAGACCAAAACCCACCCCAACGTTTTGCTTTAGCAAAACGAGAAGATCCATCTGCACGGTAAGAAGCTGATAAATAATATTTTTTATCGTATGAATATTGTGCATTTCCGAAAAAACTCAACATTTTATATTCATCTGCTTTACCATAAAAATCAACTAATCGAGATGCTGCATCTGGCTGATCATACCCTAACATCGCTATTTGTTCTCTAGCCCCGCCAAAATAGTTTGACTTGAATTGGTAATACTCTTGTCCAACCATGAAGGCTAAACTATTTTTATCATCTAAATCTAAATCGTAATTCAGTACGTTATTATACGTCATACTAACAGTACGAGTATTGCGCATACTTACTCCTCCACCTGTAGCACTAGACGGTCCGATCTCTGGATTGGTTACATTGTGTTTGTACTCACTGTTGTAATCGATGTTCAATGATGTTTTAAACTTCAAATTATCCAAGAACTTAATTTGAGCATAGGTACGCACTGTTGCGATGTCAAATTTATTTTCTGCTTTGTCTAATGGTAATGTCGCAACTAAGTTATGACGGGCATATGAACTTGCTCTATACGTTCCAAAGTCATAAATACGCTTTCCTGTTTCTGGGTCTAACAGATAAGCCCCAGTAGTTAAATCACGCTCATAAATCGGATAAAAAGAAGGCATATTACGTCCAAAGCCAATTACGTTTCCAATCGCACTATCATCTTGTTTTGGATAATCTTGAATAGAATGTGAAGCAGAAGCATTCAATCCCAATTCCAACCAATCCTTAGCATCGATGACAATATTAGAACGGAAGTTAAAACGTTTGAATCCTGATTCTTTAATGTACCCTTGGTTGTTTAAAAAACCTCCTGACACGAAATATCTTGATTTTGCTCCACCCCCTGATACACGAACATTCACATCGGTATAATTAGCGGATTGAGATAACGCATCTGTCCAATTATCATTCCATAGCGGTTGTAAACCTGGACGCAATTTTCCATCCGTCCCAACAGGTTGAGGATTGTTTAATCCATAAGGATTAATCCCTAAATTATTTATTAAGTTATCCGTTGCATACTGAGAAGCGGTTGCCCAATCTTCCCCTGTTGTATCCATACGTCCATTTCGCATTGCTTCCCAATACAACTCCATGTATTGATTTGTTCCCAATGTTTTATAATCACTACGCGCTCTACTAGAAGTTCCGTATTTCGCAGATATTTCAATTTGAGGCTCTTGGTTCTTCACCCCTCTTTTGGTTGTGATCATAATCACCCCATTCGCTGCTCTAGAACCGTATAAAGTAGCTGCTGTCGCATCTTTTAATACGGAAATAGATTCAATATCTGCCGGAGCAATAGCAGATAGACCCCCTTCATAAGGCACTCCATCTACTACGTATAAAGGTTTACTATCTGCATTAATCGAACCAATCCCACGGATGCGTATCTCCGCTTCCGAACCGGGTTGCCCACTTGCTGCAAAAGACTGAACCCCTGCTACCGAACCTTCTAAAACTCTTGAAACATTACTCACTTGAGTTTGTCCAATCGTTTTAGCGCTAACTAATCCAACTGATCCTGTATACGTTTTTTTATTGGCCGTACCATACGGTACTTGAATAATAACTTCTTCTAGATTTTCGGCATGTGCCTCTAGATAAATATTTAATTCCGTTTGATTGGAAATTTTCACTTTTTGCGTGGTATAACCAATAAAAGAAAACGCAATCGTTTGGTTGGGCTCCACCTTAATGGCATAATTTCCATCAAAATCAGTGGCAACTCCTTTACCTGTTTCTACTACAGTTACACTTACTCCAGGCAAGCTTCCTCCGATATCGGAAACAGCCCCTTTTAGTGTAAACTCCTGTGCTTGTAACTGATAAACCCCCATCAGCACAAAAACAATTTGTAAAATTTTTTGCATAAATTGTCCCTTTGATTGCCAGATGTTTCTAGCAATACATTAATAATAAAGTGATAGATTTAAAATGATTGAGATGTTGTTTCTGTTCAACATCCGAGATAAGATAAAAGTTGCGCTAGCAACAACACCAGTTCATGCAGCACTTCATCGACATGGAAGAAGGCCCTTCATGTTGATTAGAATAAAGAAAAGAAGTCGTTTTCGATAAAAAAACTATAGACTGCATACTACTACTTTTTAAATTATAGGCTTTGTATTTTCACAACTTTATGAAACATCAAGCAACTATTATTTGTTTTTTGATAAGGCAAAGATAGTAGCTCTAAGAACAAGAGTAAATACCACGTATATGGTAGATTTATAAAAAAAAGGTTACCTCAACTGTATAGAGGTAACCTTTTTTTAATTCTATGATACTTATATTGATTACTTTACATGTAAAATAAAGTAATTCTTTTTTCCTTTTTGCAAGAGGATGAATTGATCATTAATCAAATCTTGTGTAGTGACTACGTATTCTTCTGTTACTTTGTCGCGATTTACTGCGATAGCATTCGCTTGCAAAGAACGACGCGCTTCTCCATTTGAAGGCATGAATCCGCTTTTCCCAGCTAGTGCTTCAATAATTGGCAAACCTGCTTCCACATCTGCCTTTGTAATTTCTGCTTGAGGAACTCCGTCAAACACTTCTAAAAATGTTTTTGCATCTAGTTGTTTTAAATCATCCGCTGATGAATTTCCAAACAAGATACCCGAAGCTTTAATTGCATTTTCAAGATTTTCAGTTCCGTGAACCATCGTTGTCACTTCTTCTGCTAATCGTTTTTGCAATACGCGTAAATGTGGTGCTTCTAAGTGTTCTTTTACTAATGCTTCAATTTCCTCACGTCCAATAAACGTAAAGATTTTGATGTATTTTTCAGCATCTGCATCTGACACGTTCACCCAGTATTGGTAGAATTTATAAGGAGAAGTATATTCTGCAGACAGCCAAATATTTCCACCTTCCGATTTACCAAACTTTGTTCCATCTGCTTTAGTAATCAAAGGACAAGTTAAAGCATACGCTTTCTCACTAATCGTACGGCGAATTAATTCTGTACCCGTTGTGATGTTCCCCCATTGATCTGAACCTCCCATTTGCAAAGTAACTTGCTTCGCTTGGAACAAATGTAAAAAGTCATATCCTTGTAACAATTGATAACAAAACTCTGTAAATGACATTCCATCTTGGAATTCACCATTTAGGCGTTTTTTCACAGAATCCTTTGCCATCATATAGTTCACTGTAATGTGTTTACCAACTGTTCTGATGAATTCTAGGAAAGAAAAATCTTTCATCCAATCGTAATTATTTACGAGTTCCGCAGCATTTTCTGCACCAGAATTAAAATCTAAAAAGCGCTCTAACTGTGCTTTAATCGCATTTTGATTATGACGCAAAGCTTCTTCTGACAATAGATTTCTTTCATTTGATTTTCCAGATGGGTCTCCTACCATTCCTGTAGCACCACCAATTAAAGCAATTGGTTTATGTCCTGCCATTTGAAAATGCTTTAAAAGCATTACACCTACTAAATGTCCAATATGCAATGAATCCGCTGTTGGGTCAATTCCCACATATGCCGCACGCATCTGCTCCAACAAATGTTCTTCAGTGCCTGGCATAACGTCGTGGAGCATTCCTCTCCAAGTCACTTCTTCAATAAAATTTTTCATTTAATTATATTTTATGCAAAGATAGTCCAATTCCTTACGCTATTAGAACTTTTTTTTGTCACATCTCTATTTTTATTGCTTTCAGATGCTTCAAAACAATACACTGAAAATACGGGCGTTACTTTCAAACTTTTAGTTCAATTCTTTCACTTTCTAAAACATAACCTTTACATTTGTTCATTATGATATTAGTTACTGGTGCAACAGGCTTAGTTGGAAGTCATCTTCTATTACATCTTCTCCAACAAGGAGCAGGATCAATACGTGCTATTTATCGCAATACACAGAGTATTGCTAAAACCAAACACGTATTTGAACTACACCAAGTCCTTGACTTATTCGAAGGCATTCAGTGGCAACAAGCAGATATCCTAGATTTACCTGCATTAGAAGACGCTTTTGAAGGCATCACCCATGTTTACCATTGTGCTGCTATGGTTTCTTTTGATCCCCGAGATGAAAAAATCCTGCGCAAAACTAATATTGAAGGAACAGCTAATATTGTCAACCTTTGTCTTGCACATTCCATTGAAAAATTGTGTCATATAAGTTCTATTGCAGCCTTAGGCGAATCTTTGCATTACTCTACTCCCATTACCGAGCAAACAGAATGGAACCCTGCCCTTTATCACAGTGATTATGCATTGAGTAAATTTGGTGGTGAAATGGAAGTTTGGCGTGGAACTCAAGAAGGGCTTGACGTCGTTATTGTCAATCCTGGAGTCATTTTTGGACGCGGATTTTACAGAGAAGGTAGTAGCGAACTATTTTATAAAGTACATCAAGGATTTCCTTTTTATACAACTGGGACTACGGCTGTTGTTTCCGTTGAAGATGTCGTATCAGCTATGTATCAACTGATGGAAAGTGAACACAAGAATGAACGTTATATTCTCGTTTCTGATAATTTAAAAAACCGCGAGCTATTACACTATATGGCTGCTTTACTCCAAAAGAAACCCGCTAGTTTTGAAATAGGCCCGTTTGGCCTTGCTTTAGCTTGGCGTTTAGATGCTTTTGTTTCTATACTAACTAGAAAAAAAAGAAGCTTTACACGTGCTATCGCGAAAGCTTCTTTCAGTTGTTTTATTTATGATGCTTCTAAAATTGAACAAACGCTCGATTTTACATTCTCTTCTTATCAAGAATTTTTAGTTGATATCAGTAAAGGATTCAACTAATAATACTTTATTTTTTAACTTCCTCTGGCTCTAATATCTTCCTTTTCATTGTAGGCATAGTCTCATTAACCTTCTTTATTTTTGCCTTTTTAGGTGCTAGAACCGCTTCTGTATTTGGCACAGGCTCTACTTTATCTGTATCAGCCTTTAAAACAGGCATAGAATCAACTGCAATAGCAGCAACAGGAGCTAATTCCAATTCTTTTTTTGACAATAAAGAATCCATTCCTTCTTTATCTTTTTTAAGTCGGTCCATAACACGCGTTTGCATATCAAAATACACACCCTTTTTCAACTTTACATAGTAGCGATTATTTGCTGTAAACGTCAAACTATCAATTTGATATTTATCGAAAATATCTTTGATCTGCACTGCTTTTACGGTATCTGATGCAAAAGCATTGGTTGTTTGCATACCATACAACAACGCTACATCATATAGAATATCCTCCATTTTTGATTGCTCAATAAATGGGTTGGGTTTGTCTAAATCTTTTTGACAAGAAAACAACAACAAAGCCATACAACAAATTATAACTACCTGCTTCATTTTTCTACTTATACTAACGTTCAAAAAGCAATCTTTGCCCACAACGAATTTCTTTTACTTCTTCATTTTCATACACCAAGCATCCATTAACAAAAGTATGGGTCACTTTAGATGAAAATGTCTCTCCTTCAAATGGAGACCATCCACACTTATACAAAATATTCTCTTGATTTACTTCCCAGCTGCTATTTGGATCAATTAAAACGATATCTGCATGATAACCTTCTTTTAAAAATCCTCTTTTTTCTATTTGAAATAAAATAGCTGGATTATGCGCTGTTTTTTCTACAATTTTTTCAACTGTAATTCGCCCTTGTTTTTTTGCTTCAAATAAGGAAATTAAAGCATGTTGAACCAAAGGACCTCCAGAAGGAGCTTGTGTATATGTTTTTGCTTTCTCTTCTTTCGTATGTGGCGCGTGATCAGTTGCAATAACATCAATACGACCATCTAACAAAGCCTCCCAAAGCTTTTCTCTATCACTTTCTTTTTTTACAGCAGGATTCCACTTGATGAAGTTTCCTTTTGTTTCATAATCTTTATCTGTAAACCACAAGTGATGTACACAAACTTCTGCCGTAATTTTCTTGTCTTTTAATGGAATATCATTGCGGAATAACTCTGTTTCTTTCCCTGTAGATACATGAAACACATGTAATCGTGCTCCTGTTTTCTTTGCTAATTCAATTGCTTTAGACGAAGAGATATAGCATGCTTCTTCACTGCGAATAATTGGATGGCATCGCACAGGGATGTCATCTCCGTATTGTTCCTTATGTTGTTGTAAATTTGCTTGAATTGTTCCTTCATCTTCTGCATGAACTGCAATCAACATCGAAGTACTGGAAAATATTTTTTCTAGTACATCTTGACGATCTACCAACATATTTCCCGTTGAAGACCCTAAAAACAATTTAATCCCTGCTACATTACGTGGGTTTGTTTGTAGTAATTCTTCTAAATTATCATTGGTTCCCCCCATCATAAACGAGTAATTCGCATACGATGCTGAAGACGCTATTTCGTACTTTTGTTCCAACAATTCTTGCGTAACCGCATTGGGAACTGTATTGGGTTGTTCGATAAAGGAAGTAATCCCTCCAGCTACAGCTGCTCTTGATTCTGAAGCAATATCTCCTTTATGCGTTAAGCCTGGCTCACGGAAATGTACTTGATCATCGATCATTCCAGGAACAACATATTTTCCTGTTGCATCAATCACTTGCATATCGGGAGTTGCTTCGATAGTCTGTGCTATTTTTGCTATTTTGCCTTCTTGAATCAGAATATCTCCTTTTTGAACGATACCTTCATTGACAAGGCTTCCATTTTTTATTAAATAGTTGCTCATTATAGTTTGTTTAGTAGTTTTCTAATTTTTAGATTCATTACTCCAAAAATAGCTTCTTTGATAATCCCTTTTGACATTTTAGATTCCCCTCGTGTTCGATCTGTGAAAATAATTGGTACTTCCGTAATCGGGAATTGCTTGACGTATACTCTGTATTTCATTTCAATTTGAAAGGCATAACCTACAAATCGGATTCTATCTAAATCAATCGTTTCTAAAACTTCCTTTGTATAACAAACAAAACCTGCTGTTGTATCTTTCACTGGCATACGGGTAATCCAACGTACATAAATTGATGCTCCATAAGAGAGTAATACGCGGTTCAAAGGCCAATTGACCACATTCACTCCCGTCACATACCTTGATCCAATTACCATCCCGCCCTTTTCTTGGCAGCTTGCTAACAATCGACTCAAATCAGCGGGATTGTGAGAAAAATCAGCATCCATTTCAAAAATATAGGCATAATCGCGTTGTAGTGCCCATTTAAAACCATCTACATAAGCCGTACCTAATCCATTTTTTCCTTCTCTCTTGAGCAAATGAAGCGCATTGTATTTTTCTTGCAACTGTTCAACCGCTGCTGCCGTACCATCAGGAGAGTTATCGTCTACAATAAGCACGTGAAAACACTCGGGTAATTCGAGTACAGCCTCAATAATTTGCGCGATATTTTCGATCTCATTGTAGGTAGGAATAATAACTAGTCCTGCGTTCATTGTCTTTACTTTGGATACAAAAATAACCTTTTTATAGAAAGTTAACCCTTAAATAATTAACAAAGTCTCACAAATGCATTTTTTTACTAATTTTGCAAATGATATGGACAACTTACTATTAACTGAGCGAATTGTTGCCAACAAGGATTGGGCTACCCTACTGTTTTTCGTGGGCTTCTCCATCATTGCTATTAATCGAACTATTTTTAGTGTTCGCTTTGCAGAGTTTACTCGTTTGGTAATTTCGGATAAGTATTTGAAGATTTACAAAGACAATACCAATCTACGCAATAGTTTTACGCTTTCCTTTTTGACCATTCAGTTATTATCCATTACCTTCTTTTTGCAAATTGCAGCGAAGTCCTTTGGGTTTATAGAGCAATATACCTTGTTGTCGTATATCCAAATCTTGAATTTCACTTGTTTTTTTGTCATAGGAAAATATTTAATCGACAAGATAATTGGCATTACATTTGAGATAGAAGATTTTGTAGACCATTTTAATTTACAAAAAGCAACCTATAGAAATTACATTGGTATGTATCTTTTGGGAATAGATTTACTCTTATTTTACAACGATATAGTCAACCAATTCGCAATAACTCTACTTGGAATTGCTTTAATCTTAACAAATCTTGGTTTATACGTTATATTTATAAAAAACAATCGAAAAACGATATTAAATAAGTTGTTCTATTTTATTTTGTATCTTTGCACCCTTGAAATAGCTCCTTATTTTATAATATACTTTGCATTTAAAAACTTTAGAGCCTAAATAAGAATTAAACTATGAAAGTGAAAACAATTTTGGTTTCTCAGCCAGAACCTAAAGTAGAAAACTCTCCATACTTTGAGATCGAACAAAAGTATAAAGTAAAAATTGACTTTAGGCCTTTTATACACGTTGAAGGTGTACCTGCTAAGGACGTAAGACAACAGAAGATCGATTTAAATAACTTTACAGCGGTTATTTTAACGAGTAGAAACTCCGTTGACCATTTCTTTCGTGTTGCAGAAGAAATGCGCTATAAAGTGCCTGAAACACTTAAGTATTTTTGTCAATCAGAAGCTATCGCTTTTTATTTACAGAAATATGTGGTATATCGCAAAAGAAAAATTTATGTTGGTCAGAAAGATTTCGCTGATTTAGCTCCTTTGATTAAAAAATACAAGGATGAGAAATTCTTATTATCGGCTTCAGATCAATTAAACGCGGAAGTACCTACTATTTTAGGCGAATTAAAAGTAGATTGGACTCCAGGAACATTTTACAGAACGGTAATGAGTGATTTATCTGATTTAGCCGATGTAAAATACGATGTTTTGGCTTTCTTTAGTCCAACGGGAATTAAATCATTATTCATGAATTTCCCTGACTTCTCTCAAGACAATACTCGAATTGCAGTATTTGGTACAACAACGCAAAAAGAAGCCTTAGATCACGATTTACGCGTGGATATTATGGCTCCATCACCGGAAGCACCATCTATGACCATGGCTCTTGAAAAATACATTCAGAAAGTGAATAAATAAATATAAAAAAGTCTTCCTAAAGGAAGACTTTTTTTTTGGGTTATGGGTCGTGAGTTATGGGTTATGGGGGTGAGTTGTGGGTTGTAAGTTATGGTAATGAGTTGTGGTAAGAGTGGTTCTAAGACAACCGTTAACCCATACCTCATAACCCTTAACCCAAACTACTCATAACAAAAAAAGAGAGCCTAAGCTCTCTTTTTTGATATCTACTATAACTGTGGTCCTGCTTCAACTAAAGCTTTTCCAGCGTCGTTATTTGTGTACAAATTAAAGTTTTTGATAAATAAAGCAGCTAAATCTTTTGCTTTATCTTCCCACTCTTTTGCTTCACCGTATGTGTTACGAGGATCTAAGATATTTGTATCTACTCCTTCTAAAGCTGTTGGCACAACAAAATTATAAATAGGAATAATTTTCGTTTCTGCATTTTCGATAGAACCATCTAAGATTCTGTCAATAATCGCACGTGTATCTTTAATAGAAATACGTTTTCCTGTTCCGTTCCAACCTGTGTTAACCATATAGGCAGTCGCATTGTGCTCCTCCATTTTCTTCACTAACTCTTCTCCGTATTTTGTTGGGTGTAAAGACAAGAATGCTTTACCAAAACAAGCTGAGAATGTTGGTTCTGGCTGTGTAACTCCTCTTTCTGTACCTGCTAATTTAGCTGTAAATCCAGATAAGAAGTAATATTTAGTTTGTTCCGGTGTCAATTTTGAAACAGGAGGCATTACTCCAAAAGCATCTGCAGTTAAGAAGATTACTTTCGTTGCATGACCTGCTTTAGAAACTGGTTTTACAATATTTTCAATGTGATCAATTGGGTAAGAAACACGTGTATTTTGTGTTACAGAACCATCATTAAAGTCAATAACACCATTCGCATCAACAGTAACGTTTTCCAATAAAGCATCACGGCGAATCGCACCAAAGATATCTGGCTCGTTTTCTTTGCTTAAGCTAATTGTTTTTGCATAACAACCTCCTTCGAAGTTGAATACTCCTTCGTCATCCCATCCGTGCTCATCATCACCAATCAACTCGCGTTTTGGATCTGTTGATAACGTTGTTTTTCCTGTTCCTGATAATCCGAAGAATACTGCCACATCACCATCTTTACCTTTGTTTGCTGAACAGTGCATTGAAGCCATTCCTTGCAATGGTAAATAATAGTTCATCATAGAGAACAATCCTTTTTTCATCTCACCACCATACCAAGTACCACCAATGATTTGAACTTTTTCAGTTAGATTGAACGCAATATATACTTCTGAATTTAATCCGTATGCTTTGTAATCTTTAAATGTCGCTTTAGAACCATTCATTACTACGAAATCAGGCTCACCGAAGTTTGCCAATTCTTCTTCTGTAGGACGGATGAACATGTTTTTCACAAAATGTGCTTGCCATGCTACCTCCATAATGAATCTTACTTTCAAGCGCGTATTTTCATTCGCACCACAGAAAGCGTCAACAACATAAAGTTTTTTTCCTGACAACTCTTCTGCCGTAGTTGCTTTTAAAGCTTCCCACGTTTTTTGGTCAATCGGCTTGTTATCATTTGGAGATTCTGGAGAATTCCACCATACGGTATTCTCAGTAACTGAGTCCTTTACGATATATTTATCTTTTGGAGAACGACCAGTGAACTCACCTGTCATAACATTTACAGCTCCTAATTCAGTTACTTGTCCTTTTTCAAACCCCTGTAGGTCAGACTTAATTTCTTCATTATATAAAAGATCGTAGGAAGGATTATATACAATCTCTACAACATCTTTAATACCATATTTTTCAAGTGAAATTGATTGCGTATTAGCCATTTTCATTATGTTATGTTGTCTTTTTAATTAATATGCAAACTTAGAAATAAATTTAATATAACGATGCACAAAACTAGATTTTCGTACTTTTTCCCATTTTAAGGGTCTGAATTGCAGCATACACCCAGGCTAAAATCATGAAAACTCCTCCAATAGGTGTAATTGGCCCCAAGAATTTTACGTTAAATCCTGGCAATCCATTGAACGTTAGTAGATAAATAGACCCTGAGAATAAGGTTACTCCGATTAAAGTCAAGATAAACAATCGCTTTTTCACTGCATCAGTGAAGAAAGAAGAAAGACCGACAAACAAGAGAAAAAAGACGTGATACATCTGATAGCGAACACCAACTTCATAAGAAGCTACTGCCGTTTCACTGACAATCTTTTTCAAACCATGTGCTCCAAAGGCGCCTAAAATAATACCTAAAGCTCCTAATAATGTAGCTGTTATAATAATTTTTCGTCCCATTTATTTTTCTTTCGAAGATACAAATTATCCACCAAACGACACCGAAGAAAGCTTAAAAATAAATGTACACCCCATGTCCCGAAGGAGTTGTCTATTATTCACAATTTGAGGTTTCTTTATTTTTTTTACTTGTTTTTCACTCCTCTTCTATTTTTTTACCAAACTAAAAAAGGGTTCATCAAACAAGACGCTATCTTATTAAAAATCGATAGAAGCCTTTTTCTTTCCTTTTTCTTCGATCTGATATCCGTACCACACATTCTTTCCATTAAAAACTACTGTTCGTTTTGTGTTTAACGAGAAAAAAACGCCCGTTATTATCTTCACTTAGACAATTTTATTCCAAACTTTTTTAGCAAAAATTTTGCCCCTATGATTATATAATTCCTTACTTTCGTAACTCGTAAAACAACCAAAAACAAAATAATGAAAGAAATATTAATCGTAGGCGCTGGCCGTTCTGCCTCATCACTTATTAAGTATTTACTTGAAAAATCTACGACAGAAAACCTTCATTTAACCATTTGTGATTTGTCTTTAGCTTTAGCAGAGAAAAAAGCAATGGGACATCCAAATGCTACGGCAAAGGAATTTGACTTATTTAATACCGAACAAAGACAAGCTTTGGTTCAGCAATCAGATATTGTTATCTCGATGCTACCAGCCGCTTTACACATCGAATTAGCGAAAGATTGTGTTCAGTTTAAAAAACATCTAGCTACCGCTTCTTATATCAGTCCAGCTATGGCAGCTTTGGACGAGGAAGTAAAAGCCAATAACCTTGTATTCATGAACGAGATAGGACTAGATCCAGGAATCGATCACATGAGTGCCATGAAAATTATTCATGAAGTAAAAGCAAAAGGAGGAAAAGTAATTTCGTTTGAATCTTTTTGCGGGGGATTAATGGCTCCTGAATCAGACAACAACTTATGGAACTATAAATTTACTTGGAACCCGCGTAATGTGGTTTTAGCTGGACAAGGTGGTGCTGCTAAATTTATCCAAGAAGGACAATACAAATACATTCCGTACAACAAAGTATTTAGACGTACGGAGTTCTTAAATGTGGAAGGTTATGGCAAATTTGAAGCGTATGCGAACCGCGATTCATTGAAATACCAAAGCGTTTATGGCTTAGATGATGCGAAAACGATCTTTAGAGGTACTATTCGCCGCGTAGGGTATTCAAGAGCCTGGAACTTATTTGTTGAATTGGGAATTACAGACGATAGTTATGTAATCGACCATTCAGAGACCATGTCATATCGTGAGTTTATCAACTTGTATTTACCGTACCATCCGACGGATACCGTAGAGACAAAATTGAGATTGGCATTAAACATTGACCAAGATGATATTGCATGGGAGAAGTTATTAGAACTAGACCTTTTCAATCCGAACAAAATCATTGGTTTAAAAAACGCTACTCCAGCACAGATTTTGGAAAAAATATTAGCTGACAGTTGGACATTGGATCCTGATGACAAAGACATGATTGTGATGTACCACAAGATTGGTTATGAATTAAACGGAGAGAAAAAACAGATTGACTCTACGATGATTTGTATCGGCGATGATCAGACCTATACAGCTATGGCAAAAACAGTTGGTTTACCATTGGCTATTGCAGCTTTAAAAATATTAAAAGGCATTATTAGTACACCCGGAGTACAAATGCCAATTGAAGAGGAAGTATATGCTCCGATTCTAAAAGAATTAGAAGAAAACGGCATCGTTTTCGACGAAAAAGAAGTAGAATACCAAGGGTTTTAATAAATCAAAAAGGTCAAAAGCAATGCTTTTGACCTTTTTTAATTCTTTATCTTATGCGTTCAAACCTAAGCCTAGCACCATCAGATACGATAAGAGATAAAGCATCTTGATTAACTCCCATTAAATAACCTCCCAAACCATCTATTACTATTATTTCTTGTTCTTCCCATTCAAAATCATACTTATAACCATAATCTGAAACTCTCGATTGTATAAAACTATCAAATGTGCCCTCTTTTGAAACCGAATGATTCGTTACAAACAGTTTGTCATAATAGCTAAATTCATACAACACCACTTCCTCATCAGTAAGCACCCTTCTTCTACCCATAAAATCACCCATTTCTTTTAAACGCCAGGTACCTAAGAGTAATTTTTTACTTTCTTCTGAAATTTTCGGATAGGTTACTCCTTTTTGTATTTTTTCAAATACAAGTATTTCCCCTGCATAATGCGTTAAGATTAATTTATTTTGTGTCACTTCAATATCAAATTGAAGATTCGGATTACCATCATACATGGATTCAAAATGCAATCGCTCTTTTTTAGCGACTGTTTCATCCCAGCTTTTCACGTACGCAAACGTGTATTCCATCGTTCCATTTTCAGTCAAGTAATAGGAATTACTAGCGGATCCAATCGGTTTGTTTGACTCATTTGCAATTATCACCTTTCTATCTGTCGTAAAGGTATATCGAACAAAGAGTCCTTCTCTAGTCAAGTCGATCTTATCACCTTCCGTATTGGAATAGTCGCTCAATCGCCAATCACCTAATAATAATTCTTTTTCTTCTTTAGTTATTTTAGTGTAAGAAGGAATTGCTGTATCGTCTGTGTTACAAGAAGTCAACACAACAAAAAGTAATAGTACGTAAGGGAATATTTTTTTCATCTTTATTTTTTCATTATTTTTTGACTGTTACTTGTTCCATCTTCCATCGTAAATCGAATCAAATACAACCCTTTTTTCAACTGGGTAAGGTCCACTTGAAACTCCTTCTGGTGGTTTACTTTAGCACGACTACTTGTTTGTCCAATTTCATTAAATAACTCCCAGAACACGATAGCTTGATCTGAGGTTACGGTAACTTGATCTGAGGTTGGATTTGGGTAGAGTGAAATATAAGATGTTACCTCATCATTTTCTATCCCTTCATCAATACTATTGGTCATCATTACAGCGTTAGAAGTCTCAGTACAAGGATTAACTCTTGCTACAAATCTGGAGCCTACCATCGCATGAAACCCTTCTTTCAATAGAATAGATTTACCTGAATAAGAAGCTTTACCACCCGCTTTAATCTTATTTGTAGCTAAAATATGATTCGACACTTGTTTAGTATCTGAGTTTAACCAGAATACTGTAGAATTTGCCCATGCGTCATACATACACTGTGTAGCACATTCATTTATACAACGGGTTGAATTACTCACTACGGTTCTAATTTTGTCTCCAGGTTGAGGTCCAAATCCTGCACTAAAACTTACACTAGAATTATCTAAATGATTACAATAACTCATTATTGTCCCAACTGTTGGTATAGGAGCATCAGCGCAATTAGTATCTCGATATTGTGAACCTAATGCTCCTCCACATCCATCTATTGCTGTATTATTTCCATTCCAAGCACAATCATGCGTATGAGGAGATCCAAAAACATGGCCTAGTTCATGTGTCATTATTTTTATTGGTCTAGAATACAACGGCAAAGAATTAACAAAACCATATATCCCAGACACGCAAATTTTTCTACTTTTATCTGTACATAATTGACTTTCACTACTATTATTTCTCGCTATTCCTCCATCACTTCTATTAGTCAAATACATACTAGCATTACCGTTAAAATTACCCGATAAATGATTAGAATATAGATTTAGACGCGCGCTATTATCACTAGCATTAAAAAGAGGATCTGGAGTGGTCCAAATCCACATATCCGAAATTTCAATACGAATATTTTCATTTTGAAATAAAACCGCCATCTGATTAAAAAGAGTAGAAATATATTGTTCCGTTGCGGTATAATTAGAATTTTTATCTAAATACACATCGTATCCAACATCCAAATTGATTTTCACACAGTTGCTTTTAGAAAGAGAAGTTGTTTCGTTTACCAAAGTTTCCTCCTTCGAAATATCGTTTTTATTATCATCTAAATAATTTACACCACATACTCCTTTAGCTTTCATTACAAGATTATCTTCTTTATAAAAAATAACTTCTTTTTTACTTGGCAAAGATCCAATATTATAGTTTCCTTTTTCATCGGCAATAATTCCTCCCATTTCGTTTTCAAAAAAACTTATTGCTACCAAACTTTGTGGGTCACCTTTAATTACCCCACGATAATGTTTAATATTTCGATTTGCTGGAATAGTTTTCCCTTTATCTATAACCACTTCATAATCATAGAAACTATCATCCACAGCTACTAATTCCAAGGTCATAGTTTTATTGTGTAACGGTAAATCCAAGCTAAATGAGCGTTCTTTATGTGAAATTGCTTTTGCATCAAACTGAAAAAAATCAACTTCTTTGCTGTTTTTAAACTCTTTCGCTACAGTAGGATCTAATTTATCAGGCTTAAAAGCCCCTTGAACCAGAGTGAATTTTTCTCCGTTCAGCTTTTCATTTTGTATCTGTTGGTAAATTAAATTCTCTTGACCTAGAGCAGATAATCCCAAACACCATACAAAAAGTATGAATATTTTTTTCATCTGAGTCTAGTTTTTTTGATTAACTACTGCCTTAACTTCTTGTAGTTGTTTATTCAATTCAATGATATACAACGTCAGTTCTTCTATTTTCTCCTGTTGTTTTTTAATCATATCACTGACATGTAAACCACCAGTTTCCACTTCAGTTGCAGAAGGAATGTTGATTAAATGCCCTTTTTCGTTAATATGACGTTCTACTTCCTCGATTGTTGGTAAAACATAAGCCTCCTCAAAAACATAATCTGGCCATCCTGTTAAATCAATTCGCACTTCTTTAGCATGCACATCTCCATTAACCGCAAGTTTTGCATCCGGTGATTCTGTACCAATTCCAATATTTCCATTATTTCCGATGAAGAGTTTGGTAGAAGCCTTGGTTTCATTTGAAGCTTTGGTTGTAAATTTTATTGTATTAGTAGAATAACCATTTTCATTACCAAAAATAAGATTTCCCTTCCCGATATAGCGATACACACCATCTCCTTTTTTTGCTAAGTCTGAAAAAGCCAAATTGGCATGTGCAAAGGCAATGTCAACTACATTTCGATCGAAATTTGGTGTATTAAATACTAGTCTGTAAAAAGGGTAACGAGATTCAATCATGGAAGAGCCATCTGACTTATATTTTATTTCCTTAAAATCTCCTAGAGCATTTTGATCTACATTTCCAATAAAAAGTCTCCCTCCATCAATCCAAAGATCTGCTTTCTCAGGTTCAGAACCTTGTAAAGAGAATAAACCCCCTTTAATATGTAATGCACTTTGGGGGTGAATAGTTCCAATTCCAACTTTTCCGAACTCAGGAAAAACATTATTATTTTGAATAGGGCCTATTTGAGCCCACGAAAAGGTAGCCATTAAAAGCATCCCCGCTAGAAAGGTGTATTTTTTCATAATTTATTATTTTAATTAAGCTAAAGTTAACCTATTTTAACTTAATTAAAACAATAATATAAAAACATTATTCCAAAATAGAAGCAATCAACTTTTTCGTATAAGCGGATTGAGGATGCGCATACAAAGCATCGGCTTCTCCTTTTTCTTCGATTTGTCCTTTGTTCATTACCATGACTTGATCTGACATATACTTAACAACAGCTAAATCATGTGAAATAAAGATGTAGGTAAATTGATATTGTTCTTTTAGTTCGTTCAACAAGTTGAGCACTTGCGCTTGAACCGAGATATCCAATGCAGAGACTGATTCGTCACAGATAATTAATTTGGGATGAACGGCAATCGTACGTGCAATTCCAATACGTTGGCGTTGTCCCCCAGAAAATTCATGGGGATAACGATCAAAGGCTTCTTCCGTTAAACCTACTTGTTGCAAAAGTTGAAGTACTTTTTGTTTCTTCTCTTTTTTATTGCCAAATAGTCCATGTACAATCATGGGTTCCATGATCGCTTGTCCAACCGTCAGCTTTGGATTTAAAGAAGAAAAAGGATCTTGAAAAATGATTTGAATATCCTTGCGCAATGCACGAAGTGCTTTGCCTTTTATTTGTGTAATATCTTTTCCTTGATAAAAAATAGCCCCTTGAGTAGCGGGGTCTAGTTGTAGAATGGCATTCCCTAACGTGGATTTTCCACAACCACTTTCTCCAACCAATCCCAATGTTTCCCCTTCATATACTTCGAAGTTAATTTGATCTAAGGCGCGAAACGTTTTCTTGCCCCATAATCCAACGGTAGAGACATATTCCTTCCCCACGTCTTTGACGGTTAACAAAGGTGATTTCGAATAGATTTTTTCCTGAAATTCTCGGCGTTCTGCTTGAGAAACAACCGCAGTACTTACGCGTTTTTCGATAAAATCTTGAATGGTAGGCAAGCGTCTTAATCGCACCTCACTCGAAGGTCGAGCGGCAATTAAAGCTTGGGTATAAATTTCTTGAGGTGTAGTAAAAACAGCTTGGGTAGCTCCTTTTTCAACTACTTTTCCTTGGTACATAACCATTACTTCATCCGCAATACTAGAAACTAAACCTAAGTCATGGGAGATAAAGATCATGGCCATCTGTGTCTCCGCTTGTAGCTCTTTCAGCAATAAGATAATGTCCTTTTGAACAGTAACATCCAAAGCTGTCGTTGGTTCATCGGCAATTAACAGCGTCGGTTTACAAGCAATCGCCATAGCAATCACCACCCGTTGTTTTTGCCCTCCTGATAATTGATGCGGATATTTAGTATAAGCCTCTTCTGGAACAGGCAATTTTACTTGAGCAAATAATTCGATCACCTTATTTTTTAAGGCAGTTCCTCTCAAATGGGTATGCAAACGAAGCATTTCTTCCACCTGATATCCACAACGCATCGAAGGATTCAGCGCACTCATAGGCTCTTGGAAAATCATAGCGATTTTATTCCCTCGAATTTGTCGGTATTCCTCTTCCGTAAAAGTTGTTAAATCTTGTCCTTCAAACACGATTTGCCCGACAATTTTACTTTGCTTTTCAGGTAATAAACCTAGTAATGCCAAAGAACTGACCGATTTTCCCGATCCTGATTCACCCACAATACCAAAAATCTGGTTGGTGTGCAAATCAAAAGACACTCCCTGTACAATTGGTTTCCAATTTTTGTTCTGTTGAAAACTAATCTGAAGATCCTTTACGTGAAGTAGCGGTGTTTGTTCTGACATAAAAATGAGTTAACGGTGTCTTAAACAAAAATAAGATATTTAATTGTGATTTAATGCCGGAGCAAGAAGCTATTCGCTCTACCGCGAACACCAAATCACAATTAAAAAACTAAAGTCAGACATACTAAGCTACATTTACATGATCATATTCCTTTACCAACGTTACAATAGTTGGGGTTTGTTCTTTAAAATTAGCGAAAACTGGGCAAGCTAATTTCACTGCATCTATCCATTCTTTCAATAGAATAATAGAAGCCGTTGATGTTGGTTTCACAATCACATCAATTTTTTTAAAAACCCCAGCATCCAAATGTTTTTGTTGCAAAGCTTCATCTAATACGCCACTTACCTCAATCTGAATTGATTTCAAATCCACGTTCAAAGTCGAACCGATTAAGTTTCCAATTGCATGGATACTTCCCGCTAATTTAGCTAAGATCAATTCTTCTGAATCCACTTGGGCTTCTTTGACCAACTCTTTTCCATCTTTTACAGTAAATGAAAAGTTCGCTGTCTTGATTGCCAACTGACTTTCTCGTACTGAAAAACCTAATACTTTTACTACTTTTTTACTCATTTTGCTTTTTTGTTTTTACTTGAATCACGACACTTTACCTCAAAAAAAAAGTCCTTTTGGTCGTCGTACGTTACCAAAAGGACTTGAAATATTACACTTAATCATTTTTTATTTAAAAAACGCTAGGATTTTTGCTTCAGTTCTGGTAACAAGCGATTAGGCGAATGTTTAATAAACATCCACATATAACATGTTGGGTTCGATAAATACTGAATTTGCTGTCTCATTGCGTATGATTTAAAAAAAAAGCCCCTGTTTACAAACAGAGGCTTACGTATATCTAATTATTATATCTATTTAAAATAACAATCCCAATCCACTCACCTCTTGTGTAGAACACCACATTGATTTATGAAAATACGATTGAATTGTTGACATAATATATTTTTTCTCTATTTTTTTACTGCTTACAAAGCTAGAAATTATTTTTTTATAAAAAGCAAGTTTTCCAATATTTTTAACTCTTTTTTTTATACCGCTATAATTTCATCTTCTTCTAGGATTTTTTCTCCACGTAAACGCAGTAAGATTTGCGCCACTGCAATGACATCTTTTTCACAATAGCGTGCAATGCGATCTATGTCGTTATCCTGGTAGTACACCTGAGCTACATCTGCTCCTGAAATATCATCCTTCGGTGAGGGAATTTGCAAAATGTGCGTCAATAATTTCAGCGAGGTATAATGTTTATAATCGCCAAATTTCCACATTTCCATGGTGTCTAAATGCGGAACCTCCCAAGGTTTTTTTCCCATTAAATTTAATTTCGCAGGTACTTTTAGTCCGTGAATAATCATTCTTCTTGCGATATACGGAAAGTCAAACTCCTTTGCATTATGCCCACACAATAAGTGTTCTCCACGGTTAAAGTAAGACGTTAGTAGATTCGTAAAGTCCGTAAGAATTTTCACCTCCTCTCCAATGAAAGAAGTGGTTCTGAATTGACGATCTCCCATTTTATACGTAAAATAACCAACCGAAAGGCAAACAATCTTACCAAATTCTGCCCATATTCCCGCTTGAGTATAAAACTCTTCTGCTGTAATTTCTCCTTTGCGTTGGTAACGCGTTTTCTCTTCATACAATACTTGCTCTTCCATTTGGAGCTGTTGAAAATCTTGTTCTTGTGGAACGGTTTCAATATCTAAAAACAAGATGTGAGATAAATTAATTCGATCTAGCATAATTATTTTTTTCGTTGCGCTAACATGGCATACGCTTCATCAATATAGGTGTACAAATCATTACTATGTGGGTCCTCCTCTGTTTGTAGTCCTTTAATATGACCTAAGCGAACGATAATAACATTATCTTTTGGCGATACAATGGTAAACTGTCCTAAATGCCCGCGCATATAAAAGAAATCTTGTCCTTTGTAATTTTTCAACCACCAACCATAGCCATATTCTGGACTAGATTCAAATCGAGGGACAATCGATTTAGCCACAAATGTACTGTCTAAGATTTGTTCTCCCTTCCACTTTCCAAAGTCTTTATACAACTTACCAAATCGCGCAAAATCTCTGGCTCCACTTGTAAAACAACAATATGATTTCTCTATTCCGTCTCCTTTGTGGTCGATTTGCCATAACGCATCATTTTCAGCTCCCATTGGTTTCCAAAAATATTCTGACACATAAGCAGCAAGCGTTTGTCCGGTTGCTTTTTCCAAAACCATGGCCAATAATTGAGTATCTCCACTTTTATAGATAAATTCTTTCCCTGGCTGATCTTTGATATCCAAGCCCAACATCACTGCTCGCAGGTCTTTATCAAAATAAGCTTGTGTAACCACTGAAAAGGGACTGTAATACCCTTCATCCCAATCCAAACCAGAAGCCATCGAAGATAAATCTCCAACTGTTACCTCATTCTTGTATTTTCCTTTTAGCTCTGGAAGATACTGAATCACTTTATCATCTAAACTCTTGATTTCACCTCGTTGCAAAGCTTTTCCTAAAGCCGCTGACACTACACTCTTTGCCATAGAGAAAGAATTAGTTTTACTATTGGCGGTATACCCATCATAGTAACTTTCATGCCAAACGCTATCATTCTTAATGATTAAAAAAGCAATGGTTTGCAGATCTTTATGAGTACTTGCTAAAACGGCAGTAGGTTCAACGGAATTATAATCCTTAGCCACAGGCCAGGGTTGTGCTTTTCCTGCTGGAATGTCTCGTGTTGGGAAATAGTGATAATCATCCAAGAATGCTGTTTTATATCCATTGAAATAGATGGTTCGCACCGCTGTAAATAAGTAATCGACCTTAAACACATAAGCTAAAATAACGATTCCCACGATAAGAATAGCCAGTCCTTTCAGGAATTTCCATAGTATTTTCATAACATTTGATTCTAGTTGGTAGTTAAATTTACCATTTTTTTTCCTTGTTTGACGGATTTTGCTAGCATTCTTATAAAAACAACAAAATAGTCCCGTATTGCAAAAAGCCTTTTATCTTTGCAACTTGATTTTCTTAATTTAAATTCGCTTCTTATATGCACTTTATATCCAAAGAACTCGAAGATTACGCTGCAAACCACAGTGAAAATGAACCTGAACTATTGGCACAACTTGACAAAGAGACGCATCAAAAGGTAGTACAACCGAGAATGTTAAGCGGTCATTTTCAAGGGCGTTTTTTAAGTATGATTGCTAAATTGGTTCGTCCAACTCATATTTTAGAAATTGGAACCTTTACAGGATACGCAACTTTGAGCCTAGCTGAAGGTTTACAACCTGAAGGAATGTTAGACACTATTGATGTCAATGAAGAACTATATGACTTTCAACGCAAGTATTTTGATTTATCTCCTTATGGTAAACAAATTACACAACACGTAGGAAGTGCTTTAGATATCATTCCTCAATTAGACAAAAAATACGATTTAGTTTTTATTGATGCTGATAAGCAGAATTACAGCAATTACTTTGAATTGATTATTAACAAAATGAATCCTGGAGGAATTATTTTATCCGACAATGTATTGTGGTCAGGAAAAGTGATTGAAGAAATCAAAGCCAATGATAAAAGTACACTTGCCTTAGATCAATACAATAAACTATTAAAGGACGATCCTCGAGTAGAAACGATTTTACTTCCGATTCGAGATGGGTTAACTGTTTCGAGAGTACGATAAAAAAAGGGATTTGGTTTGAGCCAAATCCCTTTTTTATTATATCAATTTATCGTTGTATTTTCTTTCAATCCACAAAAAGATTTGATAGAATAGCGTTCCTGATAACAAACCAAAACAATATCCCACTAAAATATCAAATGGAAAGTGCATGGTCAAATAGATTCTACTATAAGCGAATACTAAAGGAAAGATAAATACCAAATAGGCATGTTTATAGTAACGTCTGAGCACCATAAACATAAAAAGCATGTTTGCCATGGAATTTGACGCGTGTCCAGAAAAGAAGCTCAATGATGGGCTACATTTTACAACGCGAATCAACGCTTGAATATCTTCTGTATTACAAGGTCTAGGACGAGCAACGGCGTATTTCACTAAATTCGTCATCTGATCTGTGAAGGCAACCAAGCCCGCTAATAGCAAAATAATAACTCCTAATTTTTTCAGAGAGACTTTGCGATAGGTTAAATAAACCAATAGCACAAAAAAGGGTATCCAGTTTAATTGTTTCGTAATAAACAACCAAAAGGGATCGAAAGTTTCACTTCCTAATCCATTAAAATAAATAAGTAGTTCTTTATCTAATTGTACTAATTGATCTAGCATTAATTTCTTCTTTTAATTGGCCCTGTAATATTTTCGATATCCTCTTTTTGTTTCTCAATTTCTTGTTGGATATCTTTGATAGGGTTGATATCAGCCTCTATATTCAAGGCGTCTTCAATATCTTTTTTGATACCTGATTCGTCGGCACTTTTGTTGATTTCGTGTTTGATATCATTTGTAGCATTTTTCACTTGAGCCATAAATTTACCAAAAGCTCTGGCCATTTCTGGTACTTTATCAGAACCAAAAAGCATTAAAATGACTAATATGATAAAAAACAGTTCTCCTCCTCCTATTCCAAACATAACTCTATTTTTAGTTAAGATACAAATCTACAACGTTTATTATTTTTTAGTTGCTTTCTGCTCGTTTAAATTTACTTGTTCTATTGTTAAATTCTTCTGCTGAGGCTCTTCCTTTATTTTATCTCCTAATAAATCTAAAAATTCTAAGGCTAAAACTCCCGTTCTAGAAGAGATTTTATCTTTCTCAGTAATACCTGCATTCAAATAACCAGACATAATATCATCATCCGAAACATAGTAGGCAAAACCAACGACGTAGTCTTTAGGAATACTATAATCTTTAATCAACACATATTCGTCCATGATATTCAAGAACTTATCTTTTCTCATTTCTTGTTTTTCATACTTCAATGCCTTTTTCAACATAGCTGTACGTCCACTAATCCAATTGACAATTGCACTGATAGGAATAATTCCCGATCCCGAAGTAGCGGTATACAATCGGCGTTCTGCAGGCGTATAACGCCTAGCACCTTCTGGAACTAATCCTAAAGAAGAAGAGGAAATATGAGTAATAACAATTTCGTTTAACTGTCGATTGAGGTCATTGGGTTCAAGCGGAATTAAAACAATATCGCGTTTAAAATCAATATCATCCAATACATAGCGATAACCAATAAACAAGGGGCCTGAAAACATTAAGGTATCCTTTTCTTGTGCTTGAATTGAAAAATACCCTCCTGGTTCCGTTACCAAGGCATCACCTGTATTGATATTTGAGACATAAATCCCTTTCAAGTCCTTGCTTCGAGATACGATTTTCCCTTGCAAAGGCACTCTATTCTGGGCCCATACGCTTACTCCTACTATCAACAATAAAAAGGTTAAAACTAATCTCATCTACTAATATATTAATGAAGTCCGTAAAAATATCTTATAAAAGCATAAAGCAAAATTTTAATCGTGTAAAGTTATGTTAAATATAAAATTCACCCAGAAGAAACAACTTTTTTCATTTGCCGAATAAAGTCTATTTTTGTTCTACTTAATAAAGCAATCATGAGAAACTTAATTATAGCCAGTACCTCAACAATCTACAATCAAGGATATCTGGAGTACTTACTACCAACACTACAAAATCATTTCAAAGCAGGTTCAACACTTGTTTTTATTCCGTATGCCCGTCCAAGTGGAATTAGTCACGACGAATATACAGCAAAAGTACGCGAAGCATTTCAATCTATTGATGTGCAAGTAAAAGGATTGCACGAATTTGACGATCCTAAGCAAGCGATTCAAGAAGCTGCGGGAATTTTTACTGGCGGTGGAAATACTTTTTTATTGGTAAAGCAGTTATATGCTCACGATTTAGTACAGACCATTACGGAAGTGGTCAACAACGGAACACCTTATTTAGGTTGTAGTGCTGGAAGCAATATTTGTGGTTTAACGATGGAAACGACCAACGATATGCCTATCACTTATCCACCTTCGTTCAAAACTTTTGGTTTTGTACCGTTCAATATCAACCCACACTATTTGGATCCGATTGAAGGATCTACCCATATGGGAGAAACGAGAGAAACGAGAATTAATGAATTTCACACGATAAATTCTCAACCCGTTGTAGGACTAAGAGAAGGAAGCTGGTTGAAAGTTTCTGGTGACCGCATTATATTAGAAGGAACACTCCATGCCCGTATCTTTGAACAAGGCAAAGCAGCTTATGAAGTTGCACCGAATACAGATCTAAGTGATTTAAAATAAAAAAAGCCTGCTAATGCAGGCTTTTTGTTTGAGCGGAAGACGAGGCTCGAACTCGCGACAACCAGCTTGGAAGGCTGGAGCTCTACCAACTGAGCTACTTCCGCAGGTGATGATCTTTAGAAACTTTCATCAAGTTTTGGAGCGGAAGACGAGGCTCGAACTCGCGACAACCAGCTTGGAAGGCTGGAGCTCTACCAACTGAGCTACTTCCGCAGGTGATGATCTTTAG